>JAEHCT010000317.1 GCA_020697635.1 Candidatus Bathyarchaeota archaeon | reverse complement strand
GTCCTCGGGGTACAGGTTCACGTACGTGTAGCCGTACTCCTCCAGCACCATCCTGAGCCAGCCCTCATCTGCGTTGGGCAGGTGCGCCCTGTAGACGCCCACCGTGGGCCTGGCCAGCTCGAAGCAGTCCTCCGGAGGCTCGTCGAGCCCGTAGAAGTCTACGCCCAGCTCCTCGGCCAGCTCGTGGATGAGCGTCCTCCCGCCCTCAACGACGAAGGCCCCCGGCTTCAGCGTAGCGTCGTCCAGCTCCAGGTAGTCCATGCACCGGCTTACGCCGTGCCCGGCGTCGAGAAGCCTGTTCGCCGCCTTGTACGAGTAGTTGGGGACGGAGGAGAAGGCATAGTATTTCTTACCTCGTTTATGGACCGTGCCCTTGGGCATGCTCGGCTTATCAACGGTTTTGAGCTTGGCCTCGAACGCCGTGTCAACTTGTGTCACTTCGACGCCCAGCTGGAGGCTCAGCGTGTGGGCGGTCACGTCGTAGGGCACCTTCGGCGGCGCCTCCGGGCTCTCCCTGAGATCGGGGTAGACCTGTCTCTCCAGCAGCGTCTTGGCGAAGTTGCCGTAGGCCTGGGCGTACAGGACCACGTAGCTGCCCGCCGGGTACTCGACGCCGTCCGCCGTGAACGACTCCTCCGCCTCATGGACCTCCACGTCGCCCATCCTGAGGACCCATATGAGCTCATTGACGGCCCCGGGGGCACGCTGAGCCGACGGGATGACGAACGCGTAGGGCCCGGAGGCCGGCTCCAGCGCCCTGCGCCCCATCTCTAGGGTGCCCCTGAGCCACCGTTTCCTGAACTTGGCCGCCGTCTGGAGGCACGCCCAGGCCGCGGTGAGCTCGTAGTCTATGATGTCCCTCAGGGTCCAGGCGCCTCCCCTCCACGGTACGGGGTGGTTCCACCGGGCCTCCTTGGGGTTGAAGCCCCTCTCTGTCTCCATCTCCTCGGGCTTGATCTCGATGGGAGACGCTATCTTCACCGACGCGGCCTCGCTGAGGATGCGTATGCCGCCGTGGTGGTGCTGGTAGGCCCTGGCGGGGGTCCACGCGTCGAAGACCCAGTGGGTGGCGACGCCGCCCTTCCCCTCCCGGGCTAGGGCGTCCGCCATGCTGACGCCCATGAAGTTGACTCCGCTGGTGAGCACCGGGTCGATGTTGGGCTCGTAGGGGTCTATGAACGGCGGCACGTAGAACCTGGGCCCCTTGCTGCCCATCTGGTGCATGTCGTAGACGATCTGGGGGTGCCACCTGTTGTGTACGTGCTCGATGGTGAGCTGGGTCTCCTTGAGCGTGAACATGTACCAGTCCCGGTTGTTGTCGTGGCCGGCGTACTCGTGGTAGACGTAGGGCGGGCCAGTGCCCTCGTACTCGGTGCCCAGATACCTGCCGTACCACTCGTACACGATCCTGTTGCCGTCGGGGTTCAGGCTGGGCACCAGGAGGAACACGACGTTCTCCAGCACTTCAGCCATCTCCGGGCTCTCCTCGGTCGCCAGGCTGTGGAGAAGCTCCATGCTCATCTGGCTGCCCCCGACCTCGGTGCTGTGAATGCTGCAGCTAATCAACGCCACC
>JAEHCT010000316.1 GCA_020697635.1 Candidatus Bathyarchaeota archaeon | reverse complement strand
AGTGCCTCCACTGGCTGCAGAAGGTGCACCTGTGGGAGCAGCCCCTGCCACCTTCCACGAGGGCGTAGGGCGCGTCCTTGCCCGCCATGGCTGAGAAGTGGTACCTGTCAACGGTGTCCCGCACTAGGTGGTACCCGGGGAACGGGAGGGTGTTCAGATCTTCGATGAGGGGCCGGTCAGGGTTCACGCGGATCGCGCCGTCGTCCCTGTAGGTGAGCCCCTCGATATCTGATAGAGGCGAGCCTTCTATCCTCGCCCTAACGAGCTCCGTGAACGTGACCTCGCCTTCGCCCCTCACGACGGCGTCTATCTCGGGGAACGCCTCCATGGACTCCCGGGCTAGCGACGAGAAGTGGATACCGCCCGTGACGGTATAGGCGTCGGGCGCCGCCTTCTTCGCCAGCTGGAGGGTCCTCGCGGTCTGGTATGTGTTGCAGGTGGCGAGGCTGCTTGAGGCGACTACGTCCGGCTCCGACGCCTCTATGCGCCTGCTCAGCTCTTCCCACTCCACCCGCTTGGCGTTGCAGTCGAGGACCTCCACCTCCACGCCGGGGAGCTCGCGCTCCAGGTAGGCGCCCAGCTGGATGATGCCGTAGGGCGGCGGCAGGTACTCTCCCATGATGAACCATACGTCCCTCGGGGGCTCTACTAGAAGCACCTTCAATGCAGTCACCTGCTGTTACATTTCGGCTTCGTAATATTTAACCAGCATACAGGCCAGATGCTCAGGACTGTAGTCAAAGTTTTAACATGTAAAGCCATCGAGTTTGGTGTTCAAAATGAGGTATAATCTTCTGAGATGGACACTCGACGAGGCACAGGCTCTACGAGCTCAACTTCGAACGCTACGAGCTCAGCAAAACGGGGAAGCTGCTCTTAAATCATCCTCAGGGCACTAATGACGACAGATTCTGGGCCCTCGCATTAGCAGTCTACGCCTCCGAAAAGACAGATCCTCTACCATCGAAGCCTAAAGTCTACACCAAGTAGACTCAGCTAATCGACGCTTCTGACGGCGAGTCTCTGGTACTCCGAATAAGAATAGTAGACAAGATATATCCCCGCAAACAGGACTGGCACCAAGATAAGAGCAAAGGCTAACCACCCCTCCGTGAGCGCCCCGAGGGCCGCCAGCACCCCGCTCACCATGAAGAGTCGGCTCCCCACCTCGTGGGTCCTGTCCCAGACTTCCTCACTGCTCATGGTCCACGGCGTCCTGATGCCAAAGAACCAGTTCCGCCTCGCCTTCCCCATCACCACTCCGACGCCGTAGAACAGCCCTCCCATCGCCGGAGCCAGCATCCTCATGAAACTGAACCTCCAACCCAGATTCCAGGCCAGGCTCAGACCGTGGACGTACGCCATGTACCCCAGGAAACCGAAGACGAACCAGTCGTAACCGCTCCGGAACCTCTCGATCCCCCTCGACGGATCCAGTCTGGGCAGCGCCAGCATGAAGGGCAGGAGCAGCGCGGAGAAGATGGGGATCAGGAACAGCCCAAGGAACCGGGACCCGTACCCATCAGCCTCACCGCTCAGCCCCCAGTGGATAGCCATGCTCTCCGACATCTGGGGATA
>JAEHCT010000037.1 GCA_020697635.1 Candidatus Bathyarchaeota archaeon | reverse complement strand
GCTCAGGCACCTACGCCAAGCTGAACCCCATGATGGCGGGGCTGCGGCTTGTCCCCCGTCAGGAGGAGATCGACGCCCTGGACTCGGACCTCTCCGAGGAGGGCTGGGAGACACGGTACGAGTACATCTATCAGGAAGCCAAGGACGTGGACATCGTGACTGTCATGGGCGTCGCCCCCGTCCAGACGGGGTTCGCGCGCTACCTTGAGAAACGGCACAGCGTCCTCCCCCGGGACCTCTGGGGCCTGAGGGTGATCTTCAGCACAAGCGTAGCAAAGATCCAGACCAGGTACGCTCCCTGGCTGAGGAGGCTGTACGGCGACTGCCCCGTCGTGGAGATGTACACAGCCACAGAGGGGGCTTTCGGCCAGCAGATGGATGCCCTCCCCTACTGGGTGCCCAACTACGATCTCTACTACTTCGAGGTGAGGGCCGGGGAAGACGTTAAGATGCTCCATGAGCTTAGGCGCGGCGAGTGGGGGCGCCTAATAGTCTCGACCCCGTTGTTCCCGAGGTACGAGATAGGGGACCTCGTCGAGGCGATGGGGAACAACTATTTCAGGGTGTTCGGCAGGGACCGGCCTCTGACGGTGCTGGAGCACGTGCTCTACAGGGTTGTCTTCGGCTGGGCTCTAGGGTAGCGGGTTCTCGGATCTAGCCATCAGGGCTCTCACGACGACGACGAGCCCCAAGGCGATGAGGAGAACGGGCCACCATTCATCAAGGTCGAAGGATATGCCTGCGCCTATGAGGGCGACGAAGCCGCCTCCCACGACGTACCCGAAGCCGTGTTCGAAGACCCCCGACTGGCTGTAAGCCCACAGCCCCCTGAATACTATGATGAGCCCCAACCCAAGCAGGAAGACGCCTCCGAAGTCGGCCCACCCAAGTATGCCCGCATTCTGGAGGAGGAAGCTCAGGCCGAGCCAGATCACCACCAGCCCGCCCATGATTGCGGCTTTCTCGTCTTCTTCCTCGCGCTTCTCGTCTTTCTCATCCTTCTCGTCGCGTCTACGGACGCGCCTTACCGGCCTCCCTTTCAGTGAGTACCTACACTTGGAGCAGTACTCGTCATCCTCGCTGATCTCTTCGCCGCAGTTTGGACAGTATGGCATGTGCTTACACCCTAATGAGACGATCAGAACACTGGTTTATTAATAATTACCAGAAGCCCCCCGCTCTGGCGCCCTTACTAGGCTGAAGAGGCCGACGCCGATGAACATGAATAAGGAGACGGAGAGCCATCCGAGGCGGTAGCTCAGGGTGTAGTCCCTTATGAAGCCTAGGGTGTAGGGTAGGACCAGCGCTCCGAGGGACGCGAAGGTGTTGTGCACCCCCGAGATGCTGCCAGCCGCCTCGGTGCCGAAAACATCGGATATTATGGTGAATGAAGGGCTCCTGACGAAGTTGATGAACCAGCCCAATACGAGGACGGCGAAGTACACCCATAACCCGGTCAGCCGCCCCGCGAAGAGCAACACGTCCAAGCCCAAAAAGGCGAAGCTGGCCATAAGGACGCTCCTCTTACCCACCCTGTCAGAGACCACGCCGCCCAACGGGTTCGACAGCATGCCGGCCAAGTTGAACAGGGAGAAGGCGCCACTAGTCGCCACGACGCTAAGGCCATACTCCTCCTTGAGAACCAGGGGCAGCCAAGCGATGAGAGTGTAGTAGCTGCCGAGCCTGATGAACTGGGTAAGGGCCAGGAGCCAGAAGTCTCTATCCCTGAAGGGTAGGCTTGACAGGTTTAGCCCTCTGTTATTGGGGTCATCCCTGTCCCTTAGGAGGAACCACACAGCTACTCCCGCCGCGACGCCTATGACTCCGGCGGACCTGATGGTTAGCCTCCACCCGGCGTCCATGCTTATCAGTGGCACCGCCCACGACGCGGCTACGAGGCCCACGCTGCCCCCTATGTTCAGAACCCCCAGAGCCGTTCCTCGTTCCTCTGAGTTGAACCACGCCGAGACGAGCCGGACGCTGGGCACGAAGATCCCTGCGCCCAAGAGGCCGGAGAGGAACCTCGAGGCCATGGCGAACGCCACGGTGTGGCTCAGCCCAAACAGCATGGTGGACGCAGAGATCCCTAGGACGCTGAGGGTTATAGTGGGCCTGCTTCCCCTGCTGTCGGCGAGCATGCCCCAAGGTATCTGGCCCAGCATGTACCCCACGAAGTAGGCGGACATCAGCGCTCCAGACTGGGTGTAGCTGAGCCCCATCTCGGCCTTTATGGTCTCAAGAACGTTGCTATACGCGCTGTTCATGAGGTTCAGGGTGGCTAGGGCCAGGAACCCTCCGACGATTATCCTTCTGTGCCTGAACACGCTGTCTCCGGTCAATCACTACTCCTCCAACCCCGTCGATAAGATGACGGGCGACGCCATTACCCCATCGAATGAGTGGGCTGTTGTATAAACTTGATTATAAAATATAGAAAAGGAGGTAGGCTTAGATGATTAGTCTGCCCATCTCGTCCGCTTTGAGGAGGTTCTCCCAACTAGCGGTGGCGGTCTCCTGGATGTCGGCGACCTCTTCCTCGGTCATGTGGCGGAACCTCGCCTGTGGGGTGAGGTACTCCGTCACGGGCTTCAGCTCTTTGGGCTTGTAGTTCAGCTTGAACGTTTTGCCGTCCATGATCTCGTACAGAGGCCAGATGCCGCTCTGGACGCTGGCTCGGGCTATCTCGATGGTCTTCGCAGGGTCATACCTCCAGCCTACCGGGCAGGGGCTCTGGATGATGAGCATCCTGAAGCCCTTGATGGTCTTCATGTAGTTGACCTTGGATATGAGATCCTCCGGGAAGCCCACGCTGGCGGTGCCGACGTAGGGAACGTAGTGGGCCGCGAAGATGAACGGGATGTTCTTCTTGGGCCTCGGCTTTCCCCTGCTCCGGGGACCCACCGGGTTGGTGCTTGTCCTAGCGTACTTGGGGGTGGCCCCGCTGCGCTGGTTGCCGGTGTTCATGTAGGCCTCGTTGTCCTTGGTGATGACCATTATGTTCTCGTTCCGCTCCGCAGCGGCGCTCAGGCCTTGGAAGCCGATATCGTATGTGCCGCCGTCGCCGTAGAACCCGACAGCCATTACGTCCTCACGGCCAATGGCCTTGAGTCCGCGGCTTGTGCCTGTGAGTTGAGCGCCGCCGCCCTCAAAGACTGTACTGAACCTTGGAGTCTTTGTGGTGCTGTCAGGGCAACAGGGTATTCCGTGCCTGATGACGTTGGAGCCAAGCGCCTTGAAGGCTAGCCTGGCTGCTAGAGCTGCTCCACATCCTTGGCATGCGCTGCCAGGGGTGATTGTTAGCTCACCCATCGGTATCTGAGCCCTTGTGATTCTTTCACTCATTCTTCATTTCTCCTCCATTGTACCTCTTAAACCCATGTCACCTGCTCTACTTTGCCTCCCTTGGCAGCCTTGAGGATTTTATCTCCGATCATCTCGAAGTCGTGGACACGTACCTCTTTGCCGCCTAGTCCAGCATGGAACTGCAGCGTCTTGGGTTTCTCCTCCTGATCGAATAATGAGTCCCTTAGCTTAGCGAAGACTGGACCACCTTTACCTGGGCAGATACTTCTGTCGACCACGGCGATACCGTCAAGCTTCTTGGCCCACTCCCTGAAGTCCTTCACAGGGAAGGGTATGTAGCTCCTCAACTTTATGAGGCCTACTTTCTTGCCTTCCTTCCGCATCCTGTCGACCGCGGCCTTGCATGTTCCGGCAATGGTACCCATGGCTAAGATGGCGACTTCGGCGTCTTCCATCATGTATTCCTCGATCATGCCGTTACCGTAGCGTCGGCCGAAGGTCTTCTCGAAGCTGTCCATGGTCTCTTTGAGGACCTCCTCTATCTTCAGGATGGCTTCGTGGTGGACCTTCCATGGCATCTGGGGATCTCCGCCACCCCACCCTCTCGCGAAAGTAGATGGATCGACCTCATCTGGGAGAACGCTAGGCATCGCCTTATTCGGTGGCAGCCACTTGTCGACCTCCTCCTGTGCGGGTATCTCGACGGGCTCAGCCGTATAGCTCAGCACGTAGCCGTCGTAGCCGACCGCGATGGGTATCCTGATCCTCGGGTCCTCGGCGACCTTGTAGGCCATTAACACGCTGTCCAAGATCTCCTGGGCGTGCTCCACGTACTGGTGACCCCAGCCTGTCCACTGCTGGCTCATGAGGTCGCTGTGGTCGGGCTGCATCCCCTTGTAGCCCCTGTGAACCACGGCCATGACTACCGGGAGCCTGCTGCTTCCGGTTGTCTGCATGGGGTGGTGCATGTATAGGAGCCCTGGGCCACTTGTACAGGTGAAGGTTCTTGCGCCTGTCCTGCTGGCGGCTTGCACGACCACTTGGCTTGTGAGCTCTCCCTCAACGTTGACGAAGTCGAAGTCCCACTCGCCGGCGGCGTACATCTCGCTGAGGTATTGGGTGATGGTCGTCTGGGGCGTGATCGGGAAAGCGCTGGCTACCTGCACCTTGGCTAGCTTTACCGCGGTGGCGGCGGCCTTGTTTCCTACCATTACTTCATATGACATTTTTTATACCTCCACTCTCACCATCTTGATGGCGTTTACTGGGCACTCGTTGGCGCAGAGACCGCAGCCTTTGCATGCCTCGAACCTTATCCAAGGCTTGTTCTTCTCCTCGTCCCACTGTATGGCGGTCTCGGGGCAGAAGATCCAACATGTCTTGCAGCCGATGCACTTATCGACATCGATCTCAGGTGTGAACACACGCCAGCTGGACACGTCTTTCAGAACTCCGTATCCGCCGACGTGTATATCGACCTTCTGCTCAGGAGCCTCCTTGACCACAGCTTGGATGGGGCCCTTTACCTCATCGTAGCTCCTCTTGACCGCGGCGATGTTCATGTCGCCGAGCCGGCCGGGGAAGAATTTCTTGATTGCCTTCTCGATGGACTCAACCTTCAGTAAGCCCGTGACTTTGGCGAATGCACCAAGAATGGCGGTGTTGGTGATTGGTCTGCCGAGGGTCTCAAGGGCTATGGTTGTAGCGTCAACCGTGGCGACATTGAAGTCTCCGCCGATTTTAACAGCCTCAGGTGGGTACGCTGTGTTCAGTATAACCAAGCCGCCTGGCTTGAGTTGGTTGACGACCGCCTGCTGCTTAGCGATGAGCGGGTCGAGGACTATGCTGATCTCGGGGTTGTGGACTAGCTCCCTCTCCCGGACGCGAACGTCATCGATCCTTACGAAGGCAGTAAGCGGCGCCCCACGTCTCTCTGTGCCGTACATGGGGATGGCCTGGGAGTACTTGCCTTCCTCGTAGGCCGCAGTGGCGATTATCCTCGAAGCGGTTACCGCTCCTTGGCCGCCCCTGCCGTGTAACCTTATTTCGATCAATGTATTACCTCTAGTGAATCGTTACTCTACACCACATCGGTTTAAAAGAATAACGATTTCACATCAAACGATAAACACTGGCATTTAAAGGGTTCTAAGAATTTCACATGTAACCATAAATACTCTAATTACATGGTTTTATTGCTCAAAATTGCGATACATTTAGGTTAGTTGTTTAACCTTTTTATTAGACGATATACTAAAGTGTTGGACTAGTCATGATGGCTGAACGGGAACGGGGCTTTCGTAAGATGCTTGAGAAGAGCATCGTCGAGAACATCAAGATCGAGCACAAGGTGGTGCTCAAGGGGCAGTACCAGAAAGCCTATGATCTGTTACATGACAGCTTGGACACAGGGATAACGCCTTGCCTCGTCGGGCCTCCCGGTGTCGGTAAGAGCCTCATAGCACGCAAGGTGGCGGAGGACACGGAGCGCAGCTTCCACGAGGTCTTCTTCGACGAGAACGTTACTCCTAGCAGGCTCATCGGCTCCTTCGACCCGGCGCTCGTAGTCAGGAACGGCCGCAACATCAGCAGCTTCGAGCCGGGGCCCCTCATCAGGTCCATGGTGGAGGGCGGCCTCTTCGTCGCCCAAGAACTCAACAGGGCCACTGAGTTCTGCCAGAACAGCCTCATCAGCCCCCTCGAGGAGCGGCACTACCACCTGTTCCCCCTCGGCATGGTGAAGGCCCACGACAACTTCGCTTTCGTTGCCACCCAGAACCCCATCGAGACCGCCGGCACGTACAGGCTGAGCAAGGTCCTCGTGGACCGCATGGGCTGCTGGATCAGGCTCGATTACCCGACCAGGGAGACCGAGATCGAGATCATCGTCGAGAACACACCCGCGTTCAGCCTCCCCACGAGCGCGCTGGAGAAGATATACGACATCGTCGACGAGACGAGGCACACCTCGTCCCTGGAGGTCCCGGCGTCGCCCCGCTCAGGCATCTTCCTGACGAGGCTGGTGAACCGTTACCTCAGCAGGTTCGACGACGAGGACGCCGCCATCAGGTTCTTCGCTCCAGCCGTGCTCAGCAAGGAGATGCGTGTCAGGGACGAAGACAAGACGGTCTCTATGGTCATAGAGGAGTTAATTGAGAGGAGACTCGCGTAGGTGTCGGACAACGCGTACATGAGGTATCCCTTCAGGTACGCACACTACTTCATCCCCGAGTTCATCACCCGGATGCGTGTAAGCCGCGATTGCGAGATGAAGCCAAGCCCACGGCAGGGCATAAACATGGGCAGGCTCATGCTGCCGCCGTACCTGAGGCAGGGCTACCTCAGCTTCAACGATCTCCTGAACGCGGCTGTCGTGACGTCTCACGTGGAGTGTCAGCGAGTCGCTGAGAAGATAGCAGCCGAGATACTCGTCAACCTGGAGCACGAGGAGCAGGAGCCCGAGTACGACTTCACCGGCGAGGACTTCCTGAGCCTCCTGGCCAAGAACGTACAGGCGGAGGTCTACGTGACGCCGCACGGCATCGGGCAGGAGAATGATTTCGCCGCCGACCCCAACAGTGCCGTCGACCAGTTCGAGAGCTTCCAGAACAAGCCTGACATAGGTGTAGGCCCAGGCGAGGACGAGATCGTCAAGACCGTGATAAAGGCGATGAAGAACAGCAAGAGCGAGGAGACCCGAAAGATACTGGCGGATCTCCTGAAGGAGAGGCTGCTGAAGCTGGGCCGCGAGTTCGAGAGGAAGGAGGACTGGGCTAAGCAGCGCAGCCTCACCCCGTTCCAGCAGGGGGAGGACCCGGACCTCATCGACGAGGAGCGGAGCCTCGACAACATCCTAGATCTGGGGCGTAGAATAGGTGAGATCAGGTACGACGACTTCATGATGCGACAGAGGGACAGGCAGAAGCGGACCATCATCTACATCCTCGACATCAGCAACACCATGTTCTACGACCTAGAGGGCATCAACAGCATATGCTACAGCGTCCTCAGCATGGTGCCCCTGATGTGGGGGCTGCGCCGGGAGAAGTACGGGCTCTGCCTCTACGAGTCCAACAGCCACATAGTCAAGGACCTCTACGAGGAGATCAACATCATGCCGGCCTTGGAGGACCTCATAAGCATGGTCACCATGACCACCACGGAGATGGAGAAACGGTTCAGCGGAGGCTTGTCCAAGATGACGTGGGGCGGCACGGTGCCCGGTAAGAGCCTCCAGTGGGCCTACGAGCAGATCACGGACATAAGCGACCGCAGCGACAGACTTGTCTTCATATTCAGCGACTTCGTGCTCACTCAGCCCGGTGAGTTGACTGAGGAGAATGAGCAGAACTACCACATAATTGAGCGCATGGTCGACTTGGGTGTCCGGGTCTGCGCCTGCGTCTCGCCCCTGGCCCACAAGTCGATTTTCAGGCCGTACACCCATGAGTCCCTCAATAAGATGAAGAAGCTAGGTATCCGTCAGGTGGACACCTATAAACCGAGTTCGTTCCTCGAAGAGGCTCAAAGCTTCATAGAAGAGCGGTAGTTCACATCTAATTGAGTAAGACTTTAGTTATTTTCTTTTTACGAGAGTTTTATTTTTCTGCCTCGCCGTAGTCTCGCCGGTGTTCATCTCATTATAAATAAATAACTATTCAAAAATTAAAGTATAATACGGGTCGCTCTCATGTTGCACGGATAATCCAACTGATAATCTTACGCGTTGATGATAAACCGTTGTCAGTTTCTCCATGAAAAACGATGGATTCCTCCATTAAGTGTATAATCTACGTGATTATGCTACACTTTACAGTCATTTCATCAACGGTATCCCTGTAATCTATACAGCGATCAACGTCATATAGCGTACAGGGCCTTCAGAAACGTCTTCAAGGGTAATCTTTGGAGTAAGTTAGTCTCATGTAAAAACGGTTAAGGTGTCTTGATAAGGCAGACGAGGCCACCGAACTGAGTCAACCGGGCACCGGCAGCTGTATCCGTTGGGACTATACTGGTTTGAGTGCTCCTGTTGGCGACGACCTGGAGGAGCCTATGAGTCCTTCTCCTATGTCTCTCATGGAATTGGTCGGTGACGAGGATGTACTCGGCCTCGCCGCCACCGTATATGTGTGACTCGATTTCTCCCAAGCTGAAAAGCAGGGTCTCTATGCCGTTCGGGTCGTTCAGACGCTCCTCAAGAATCTCCATGACGTGCCTCAGGTCCACGCTGGATGCCGCAGACAGCCTCTTCTTGAAGCTACTAGTCTTCACGATTTCACGGATCTGACGTTCATCCATCGCGGCCATGGGAACATGCTCGAAGGTGGCCTTGTTTACTTCCCATCCTTTGAGGAGCCAGCCCTGGTGCCTCTCTACGTGACTCATAAACGAGGCGTAGTCCTTCACGTCTGTGGATGCGACCAGTATGGTTTTTACTCCCTGCTTGATCTTTGGTCGCACAGCGTCAACTATGGACTCGTAGAGCTTGTATGGGGAAGCCTCGCCGATTTTCTGCCCACGCTTGACAGATTCGCTGTAGACCTCCCAAGTCGCCGCCTCCAAGCCCTGGATACCTATCATCACCGCAGTTGGGTACCCTCGTCGTCGTCTTCGTCTAGGCACGGGGATGAAAACGTTTGAGATGTTTAAAGCGTTGAGGTATTTTGATTGGTTCTCTCGGGGACGGTCATGAGGTACCCAAGGGGGAGGACGAGAATCGATACGCCTACCAACAACGCATACATGGTTGAGGCGCCGTACACGTCGGCGATCAAGCCTCCGACGAATGGGCCGATGAACATTCCTACGCCGTAGACCCCCTCGTGGAGCCCCATGGCTGACCCCAGGGCTTCCTTAGAGGTGCGTTTGGTTATGAAGTCAAGGACCACCGGCGTCATTATTCCTGACCCGACGCCGTAGAGGAAGAGAGGCAGGGCGAACCCCACCGGACCCGATGCTACTCTCGCCAAGAACATGGATGCGGCGAGCAGGACCGCCGCAGCTGAGATAGACTTTCTTGTGCCCCAGCCCACGAAGCGACCCACGCACATGAACATCAGCCCCCTCACGCCGTTAGTCATGGTTATGAAAAACCCGATCAAGGAGGACGAAAGCCCCACGACGCTCATGTGACCCGGCATGATGGCCATATAGATCCCTAGGACGAGGGTGAACGGCAGAAGCGTGGCGTAGGGCAGTAACAGGTTCCTGAGGCTACCCAGGTCGATGGACCCTGTCTTTGACTCGGTGCGGAGCTCCACCCGCCCCCGGAACCAGATCGCTATGACGATCAAGCTCATGTATAGAATGGACGC
>JAEHCT010000036.1 GCA_020697635.1 Candidatus Bathyarchaeota archaeon | reverse complement strand
GCCAATCTTCTCGTCTTTCACCCCCTGCCCACCGGGTACACCCTCCTGGAGAGGGCTGAGAGCCACTTCGGGAGCGGGAACGTGGCGACCGGGTTCATCGCGGGAAAGACCACCAACATCGCCCCCGTCTTCGCCGACATGGAGGGGGTCGACTACGTATCCATCGTGGACGAGTACCTCGAGGACGAGGCGGGCGGGACCGGTGAAAAGTTCCTGAGGTTCATCGACGACCACCACGAAGAACACTTCGTCGCATTCTTCCACACGAAGGAGCCGGACAAGCTGGGGCATATCTATGGAGAGAACAGCCCAGAGTACCACGAGGGCGGGCTGCGGTGCGACAGATACCTCGGCCTCATTCTCGACAAGCTGGAGGAGCATGGCCTAATGGACGAGACGCTCGTCTACGTCTGCACTGACCACGGCTTCCTCGAAGACGGCTACGAGCACCCCAATGAGCCGCTCATATGGCTGGTCTCCAACGACCTCAGGCTCGAAGCCAACGTGAACGAGACCCGTCTCTTCCTCCCCGACATACCCGCGACGATATACAGATCCCTCGGCATCACGGTAACGGAGCCGCCCCTAGAGGGGTATCCGCTGCAGAACCCTCTGCCCCCCGAAGCGGCGCAAAGGATGGCCAAATGGGAAGACACGGAGTCACCTGAACTAAGAGTAGACATCTTGAGTGAAGACACAGAGTACTTAGAACCTGGGACGCCCCTCGAGCTGAGGTGGACGGTGAGTGACAATCGAGGCCTCACGAGAACAATCCTCGTCGCGGAGAAGCATGGCGTGGACTACTTCAACGGCTCCGTGGGCGAGGTTCTCTACAAGTCCGAGCAGATACCTGGCTTGGAGGCGGAGTTAAGCTACTCCCTCGACCTGCCCTTCGACGAGGACATGTACAACATCACCGTCTACGCCTTCGACGAGAGAGAGAACCTCACATGGAAGACGATCACCCTTGGGACAGACACGCTACCGCCAGTGATCGAGTCAACCAGCTTTTACGAGAACCAGAATATCTTTAATGACTATAATCTGTGGTTCATCATCGCCGACAACGCTGGGTTGTCCCAGGCCGAGGTGAGGCTCGACGGGGAGATGGTTGAATCCTATAGCTTCAACGATACGAAGACGGAACTGGTGACTTACTTGCTTGACGTGTCGGAGGTTCCCAACGGCGTCCACACGGTAACAATCTTAGCCAACGATGTTAACGGAAACCTCTCAGAGGAAACTTGTGCACTGATGGTCGATAAGCCCAGCTTCTTATTCCGTTTAACCGTGCGCATCCTGGCGTTCATCGATAGAATCATCTCCGCGTTTCAAAACGGTTAATAGCACTAGGCTTTGTCTAGGCCGCCTGTGACTAGGGCGTCAGCGATATTCGCTGGAAGCCGCGTCATGGTGGGAGAACAGAATAAATAGATTACTTACATAATATAAAGAATCGACGTTAGAGTATGATATAACAATATATCTATATATTTTTTATATTTCTAGCGTCCTCACCCAATATTCTCGATAAATATATTTACTGCAGGCTGTGATATAGCGTCAAGTGAAACAACATTGATGCGCAGCAGCCCAGGCGAGGAACTACGCAAGGTACAGGTAACCGGCGGCTCAACCTACATAATATCCCTACCCAAGGCTTGGGTGAAGCAGATGGGGCTACAGAAGGGGAGCGTCGTACGGATTAACCAGAGGGACGACCTCACGCTCTGCCTCCAGCCCCAGGGAGCCGAGACAGGGGACCGCACACGCAGGGTCATCATCAACCCGAAACAGGAAGACACACCAGAGAGCATCGTACGCAGAGTCGTCTCTGCCTACCTCATAGGCTACAACATCATACAGCTGAGGACCAGCCATCAGAGGATCGACAGTGGCCAGAGGTTCTCAGTCAAGGACTTCACCCGCAAGAAGCTGGTGGGCACCGAGATCCTCTCAGACCTGCCCCAGGATCTGACGCTTCAGGTGCTGCTCAGCTACGCCGAGCTATCCGTCAAGGACGCGTTGAGGCGTATGAGCGTCATCGCCGCCGCCATGCACAGGGACGCGATAACCGCCCTGGGCACGGAGGAATCCACACTGGCGCGGGAGGTCATCGCCATGGACGACGAGGTGGACAGGTTCAACCTCTACATCATAAGGCTCCTCAAGGTAGCCGTGACCGACGGGCACATACTCAAGGAGAGCGGCCTCAAGTCGCCCAGGGAGTGCCTAGGGTACAGGCTCATAACCAAGTCCGTCGAGCGTATGGCCGACCACGCCGAGAACATCGCCCGCAAAAGGCTCGAGCTCACCCTCAGCATAGTGAACCCCGAGGTACTTCAGGAGCTCCAGAAGCTCAGCGAGTTCGCGCTAGGGATCTTTGAGAACGCGATGGACGCGGTCTTCGATGAGGACTACGCCGAGGCGGACGACGTACTAATTAAGGCTCAGCAGATCCGTCAACAGGAGACCGAGGTACTGTACAAGATAGTTAAACACGCTCCTCCGGAGGAGGTGCCGGCCTTCAGGATGATCGTGGAGAGCATTCTCCGTACAGCTGAGTATGGCACGGACATCGCCGAGACCGTGCTGAACATGACCGTGAGGGACGCGGTCATAGAGGCATAGCATCTAGCCCCGGTTGAGAACCTTTTTTAAGGCTTGGCGCGTCGGTCTTATTCCGCTGGGACCGTGGTCAAGCTTGGTACGATACGCGGTTCGGGTCCGCGTGATCCCCGGTTCGAATCCGGGCGGTCCCACCACAGCATATTCAGGGAAAAGGGGTTTTAGTAGACACATATCTTGGGCGTCTTTTCTAACTCTGCACAAACTCCCTCTACACGGGCAAGTGTTATACCTCCCCACGATTCCATCCATTTGATTCAAGTTGATTTTACTCACAGATGAGGCCAAGAAGCTCATCAAGGAACTGGAGAAGGGCATCGACAAGGGGCGCATGCAGGCGAACTGGACTGAGATGATGGAGTTCGCCCCCATGCACGCAGGTAGCCCCGAGGAGAAGCAGGCCATCCAGTTCATGAAACAGAAGTTCGAGGAGTATGGCCTCGAGACTAGGATACACGAATTCGAGGCTTACCTCAGCAACCCCCAGTACAGCCGCCTCAGGATAACCCACCCAGTCGAGATGGAGATCCAGACCACGCCGTACAGACAGGTGGGCACCACCACCCCTGAAGGCTTCGAGGCCGAAGTGATCTATATTCCGCCGGAGGAGCTGGGCTACGCAGACTGTAAGGACAAGGTGGTGCTCTGCGAGCAGAAGACCGGCGACGACTGGATGGGGCTTAGGAACGGCTTCCTACTACGGCTCCAGAACATGGGCCTCAAGGGGCTCATAGTCATCGAGCAGGACGACTACATGCCCACCGTGGTCCACCAGAGAGCCGACTTCAGTGTAAGCGGAAACCCGACCCCGGATAACATCGACAAGATACAGACCATCCCAGCCGTCCTCCACATCAGCAACAAGGACGGCCAGGCCCTCAGGAAGCTGGCCAAGCAGGGAGGCGTAAAGGCCCACATAGTCAGCGTCATGGACACCGGGTGGAAGACCCTCTCCCTATTGGAGACCGAGATCAAGGGCACGCTGGAGCCGGAGAAGTTCATCCTCGTCAACGCCCACGTGGACACCCCTCCCTTCAGCCCCGGCGTCGTGGACAACCTCTCGGGGGACGTAGCCGTCCTCGAGCTGGCTAGGCTATTCAGCAAGCACAGGGACAAGCTCAGGCGGAGCATCAGGATAGCGATCTGGCCAGGCCACGAGATAGGGCGCTACGCCGGCTCCACGTGGTACAACGACGCCATGTGGCACGAGCTGAGGCACCACTGCTTCTGTAGCCTCAACATCGACAGCCCGGGCACAGAGGGGGCAACCGAGTTCAGGACCGTACAGGTGACGGAGGTCATGGACGCCGCCCAGGACACCATAGAGGCGGTGCAGGGCCACAAGGTGGAGAACCTCCGATGGGCGACCCGGGCGGGGGATGGCAGCTTCTGGGGCACCGGCATGCCTCACGTAAGCATCACCACCAGCAGGCCGCCCGAGGACTATGATCCACACGTCAACTACAGCGGCGGTGGGTGGTGGTGGCATACGCCCTACGCGACGATGGACCACGGGGACGTCGACGTGCTGGAGATGGACGTGAAGGCAGAGCTCTGGTTCATCGTCAGGATGACGAACTGCCCGGTGCTGCCCTTCGACTTCACCGCCTACGCGGAGCGGATGGTCGAGATACTAAAGGAGATGCAGTGCGAGGCCGAGAAGGTGAGGAGCTACTTCAACCTACGCCCGGTCATAGGGAGGGCGGAGGAGTTCGCGGCGCTCAGCGCCGAGCTGGAGAAGACAATCCAAGCCAAGGCCGGAAAGCTGTCCGAGGACGAGACCAAGGAGCTTAACACCGCCCTCATCTGGGTTTCCCGACACGTCAACCCCGTCGCGCACAGCAACGCGGGGCCCAGCGAGCAGATGACCATGGAGGCCTTCGGCGCCCAGCCGTTCCCGAGGATATCCGGCATCGTTGACTTGGCGAACATGACGCTGCACCAGAGCCACGGGTTCAAGCTACTCAAGAACCACCTGCTCAGGCAGAGGAACATCGTCGAGGAGGGCTTCGTCCAGGCCAACCGGCTCATCGAGGAGACCCTGGCCGATCTGAAGTAACCGAGATGACCAATCCCCCTCTTTTCCGCGTCGGGCTGCTCCTGACCGAGAGATGCGACGCAGCGTGCCGCCACTGCTGGTTCAGCTCATCCCCCGACAGGGAGACCTCCATGACGCTTGAACAGGCTAAGATGTACGTCGACGAGGCCGCGGCCAACGGCGCCCGCTGGGTGAGCTTCACCGGCGGCGAGCCCTTCCTCGTCTACGGCCTCCTCCGGGGCCTCACGGCGTACGCCTCAAGCAGAGGGCTGCTTAACGAGGCAGTCACCAACTGCAACTGGGCGACCACCAGGAAAAGAGCCCTTGAGCTTCTGTCGCCCCTCAAGGACACCGGGCTGGACACTCTGAACATGAGCGTCGACGACTTCCACCAGGAACGCATACCCTTGGAGCGGGTGAGAAACTGCTACGAGGCGGCTAAGTGGCTTGAGCTGAAGCCTGTGTTGATGATCGCCGTCAAAAAGGGCAGTTCCATAACCGCCGACAGGATCGGGGAGATCTTGGAGGACCCCAGCATCCAGGTGCTTGGCGGTGAGAGGGTGCCGAACCCCAGCGCCCTCGCCATGGAGACGCACTTCACCCCCATCGGCCGCGGTGAAAACATATCCAGACATGAGTTGAGACACTCACACTTCGAGAGTGAACCCTGTAGACAGGTGCTCATCGACATCGGTGTGCGGCCCAACGGCGACGTGATGCCGTGCTGCGGCCCCCTCGGGGCTCAACGAGACGCCGTGATCGGGAGTCTCGAGGAGGAGAGCCTATACGAGATACTGGAGAGGGCCTGGCTGAACCCCAGGCTGCGGGAGATCTACGAGACGGGGCCCCGTCAACCTGACGGTTCGTACGTGAGCCGCTGCCACATGTGCGTCGAAGCATACCGGAAGGATTAGTGAAAGGAAGGACCCTGTTAAGGGTCCCAATGGCAATACTCGCTTGGCTTGGCCCCGGTAACACCCAAGGGCTTGTTTATGGATCGTTGGCTGCCTGTAAAAGATCAAGTGTGTAGCCGCTCCCTACACACTACCCTGACTCCAGCCTCTGCCTCAGGAACCCCACCTTGCCCACGTAGGTGCCGTCAAGGGTGTAGACGTCGAAGTCGTCCATATTCACGGCGTCGGTCCTGAAGAGGGGCCCCAGGAGGCTCTTGGGTGACTCCGTGTTCACCGGTAGCCCGCCCAGGAGGTCGTTGAACATCGGCATTATGATGACTTCGGGGCTGCCAGGCTCGACGAGGTAGTTCTCCTTGAACGCCTCAAGCGGGTCATCCTCCGTCTTCAAGTTGTCCTGCTCGAGGAACGCCTTGGTGAGGCGCTCGGCGTCGCATCTGCCCCTCACCCACGCCCTCTCAGTCACCCTTATGCCGAGGGGCGTGTTCAGCATCACCGTGGGGTGGTTGTGGGCCATCACGACGCAGTCCACCGCCATCATCTCCGGCGGCGGCCAGGCGTGGCCGTGGAGGCACGCCACCTGGAACCCGTCGCCGATTATGACGCCTTTCGAGGCGTGGAGGCAAACCTCCTCCGGGAGGTACCTCTGTATGTTGGCGTCGTGGTTGCCCCTGGTCACGTCTACGCGGTCCACCGCGTCGAGGAGGGCCTCGAAGAAGCTGGGTATCTCCCGCTTCTCCTGGAAACTGGTGGCGGGCACACCGTGCTTGACGTCGCCCACGAGTATCAGCCTGTCAGGCTTATGCTCCTCGAGAAGGAGAAGCAGCTCCTCCCGCATCCTCGTCCACTGGTAGGGTATGCTGATGCCTTGCTTGGCGAGGTCGTACTCCATCCCCAGGTGCAGGTCCGCCGCCAGCATCACACGCTCTCCTGACTCGACCATCAACGCGGGGTGGGGCGTCAGCAGGCGGATCATACGCGGATCACCATGTGCAGCGGAGTTTAAAGGGTTCACGTGCCACCACGTAGACGCCGGGAGTGCTTAAAAATAAAGAGTAGTAACCTCCAGTTCATAGTGATGTCCGCGCCGCTGAAGGAGCACCTTGTGCTGGAGCATGTGCTGGGTGAGGTCAGGACCCGCAGGGAGTTGTCCCGGTTCAACTGGAAGCGGCTCATGGACACCTTCGGCGACAGGTTCACGCGGGCATGGAGGCTGGTGACGGAGCGCCGCGTCAAACTGTACGTCTTCAGGCCCAGCGGCAGGGAGATCTGGATAGCCGTGGGCAACAACGCGGAGTACATGATCTACCCCCACGCCGGGTACTGCAGCTGCAGCGACTTCTACTTCAGGGTCCTCGACCAGGAGGTTGCCGTCTGCTATCACGTGCTCGCCCAGAGGCTGGCGGAGGCGCTGCGCCACTACGACACCATCCTCGAGGACGACGAGGCGTACCAAGAGCTTATAGGGATCTGGAAAGATTACGCCGTCGCGGATATGAGCTAAACCTTTAAGGAGAGACGCTCTCTAGTGTTGCTGATGACCATAAAGTTGCTCTTCGACTTCGTGCAGAAGCTCGTCTTCGTGCTGGGAGTCGCGGCGCTCGCCCTGGCGTTCATGTATATGTACAGCGCCGAGTCCGGGAAGAGCATCAAGTAATAAACTTATACGTGTCACCCCCATTCCATTCTGAATCCAATGTCCACAGACGACATCGTTAAACGCATACTCAGGCTAAAGCCTAACCTCAATGAGGTCGCCGTGAGACAGTTGATAGACGAGGAGCGCGCCAAGGCGGCGGGGCTCCTCACGGAGGAGGCAGCCGCACATCTGGTAGCTAGCAACCTGGGCATCAACGGCGCCGGGGAGAAGATAGAGGCGAAGCTCAAGATAGGAGACCTGACGGCCGGGCTCAGCGACGTGAGCCTCACGGGCCGAGTCATCCACGTCTTCCCCAGCCACACCTTCGACCGCGACGACCAGCGCAAGGGTAAGGTGCTGAGGCTCATCATGGGCGACAAGACCGGGACCGTCACCGTGGTGTT
Source organism: Candidatus Bathyarchaeota archaeon (assembly GCA_020697635.1). Classification (GTDB taxonomy): domain Archaea; phylum Thermoproteota; class Bathyarchaeia; order TCS64; family TCS64; genus RBG-16-57-9. The sequence continues at coordinate 2,022 of JAEHCT010000036.1, read as the reverse complement.
CTGGGACGAGAAGGCCGACCACGTGGAGGCCAGCAAGCTGCCGCCGGGCAAGATCATCCGCATCCTCCACGGCTATAGCAGGGAGCGCAGGGGCAACATAGAGGTGAACATGGGTAACAGGGGACAGATGTTCATGGAGCCTATGGACGCCGTTGACGAGGACTTCCCCGCCCTAGACACGTTCTTCGTGACTCCCGCCGGCGTCTTCAGAGAGGGTACCGTCCACATCCAGGGCGTGGTCGTGGACAGCTTCCCGGCGAACACCTTCGTCAGGCAGGACGGCAGCGAGGGACGGGTGAGCAGACTCGTCATCGAGGAAGGCGGCGCTAGGATGAACTTGGTCCTCTGGGACGACAGGGTCGACGAGTACGGCGGCATCGAGAAGGGCACACGCATAAGGGTGGTCGCCGGGAGCGCCCGCACCAGCAACATGGGCAGCCCCGAGATCCACGTGGGATGGGACACGAAGATAATCGAGGTGGAGCGCGGCGTCAAGCCCGACGAGCCGGTGCCCTTCTGGACCAAGATAGGTGACCTCCGGGAGGGCGTTGGCAGCGTAAACGTCGCGGCTCTAGCCACCCAGGTGGGGGAGCAGAGGGAGTTCGTCAGACGCGACGGCTCCGAGGGTAGGGTCGTCTCTGTGCTGCTGGAGGACGAGACGGGCACGGTCCGGCTCAGCCTCTGGGATGGCGACGTGGATCTGGTCGACCAGATAGAGGAGGGCAGCGTAGTGGTAGTCGAGAACGGCTACACCCGGGCCGGCTACGGCGGCATAGACCTCAACGCAGGCCGCAGCGGACGCGTCCACATCGACCCTGACAACTTTGACGTAGATCTCCCCGAGATAGAGCGAAAGATCACCCGCATCGTCGACCTCAGGGAGGACCAGAGGAACGTCACGGTCCGTGGCCAGCTGCTGGACGACCCGGTGCAGCGGGACATAGAGACCGTGCGGGGCCCAGCCACGGTCACCAACTTCCGCATAGACGACGGCACCGGCGAGGCGAGGGTGAGCCTCTGGAGGGATCACGCCGAGGCCGCGATGGACCTGACGGCGGGCGCGGAGATCAGGCTCGAGTACATGAACGTGCGGGAGCCCTTCGACGGCTTGATCCAGGTCAGCAGCGGGACGTTCACCAAGATGATAGTTGAAAGAGAGTAAAACGTAAAAAAGGGGGTTACTTCCCCTTCTCGATCTTTGTCAGGCTCTTCTCGAAGATCTCCAGCGCCGGCTCAACCAGGTCGCTTGTTATGGTGAGGGGCGGCATCCACCGTATCACGTTTATGCCGCAGTTGACGATGGCGAGGCCGTTCCTGAAGCACTCCATCATCACGTCCCCGGTCTCCTTCTGGGCGTACTCCTTGGTGGTCTTGTCCTTGACGAGCTCGACGCCGACCATGAGGCCCTTGCCGCGCACGTCCCCTATCATGGGGTGCCGGTCCTTCATCTCGTTCAGCCTATCTTTGATGAGTTTTCCCTGCTTCTGGGCGTTCTCAAGCAGGTTCTCGGTCTTGATGATGTCGAGCACGGCCAGCGCGGCGGCGCAGCTCACAGGGTTACCGCCGAAGGTGCTCGCGTGGCTGCCGGGTTTCCAGTCCTGGATGTCAGCTCTGGACGCCATGACGCCGAGGGGCATGCCCGCGGCTATGCCTTTGGCCATGCAGACTATGTCGGGGACCACGCCGAAGTGCTCTATGCCGAACCATTTGCCTGTCCTTCCTATGCCTGATTGAACCTCGTCCAACGCGAACAGTATGCCGTACTTGTCAAGAAGCTTCTTAAGCCTCGGGAAATAGCCGTCCGGGGGCACGACGTAGCCGCCCTCCCCTTGGATGGGCTCGGCGATGAGCATAGCCACCTCCTCCGGCGGCACGTAACGGTGGAACAGGTACTCGTCGATGTAGTCCACGCACGCGTAGCCGCAGCTCGGGCACTCGAGGTTGAACGGGCACCTGTAGCAGTACGGGTAGAAGATGTGCTCCACGCCCGGGATGAGCGGCGCGAACCGCGCCCGCTGGTAG
>JAEHCT010000035.1 GCA_020697635.1 Candidatus Bathyarchaeota archaeon | reverse complement strand
TGAAGGACCTGTCTGCATCCTTCAGCGCCGCGTAGACGCCGTCGCCTATCCACAGTACGGATACGCTGTGCTCCCAGAGGCCAGCCGCCGTCCGGAGGGCCTCATAGTAGTTTAAGTCTGTGAAAGGCACCGACTTGATCACCACGAGCGTCTTCTTCTCCGCCATCACTCTACCCCCGTGAAGCTCAGCACGACGTCGGCCTCTGCCAGCATCTCCGATAGATCGAATATTCCGCCGACGTCTGTGCCGGCTGGGAGACTATCTTCTTCTACGCCTCTAAGCTCCATGCAGACCCTACAGCCAGAAACGTTGGCGCCTAGCTCCAGCAACGCCTTGAACTGGTCCGAGATTGATTCCATGCGGAAAGGTTCGCCGCTCTGACTGATAATAGGGTTGTAGACTCCGTCCATCATTAGGTAGATGTCAACATCGTGGCCTTTCCCGATCGCAGCCTTCGTCAGTTCTATAACGTGGCCCACACTCTCGTGGTGGTACGGGGAGTCGCAGAGGAGTACGAGCATCCTGCCCATGTGGTCACCCTAGATGAATAGCTGGACGTCTGCGTCCATGGCTATGGCGAGGAAGCTTGCTGCTCCGACGATCTCGTCCACCTCGGGGATGAGCTGCTCCTTGGGGACATCCATCATCGCCATGGTGGTGCTGCACGCGTAGATGGTCACCTTCTCCGTCATCCTGGTCATCTCAAGCAGCTCCGGGAGGCTGGGGACGCCGACGCTCTTGATCTTCCCCTTCATCATCCCTGTCCCCAGGCTCATGACGCCGGGGAGCTTCGCCGACTCCATTCCACCTTTCTTTAATGCGTTTAGTCCCCAGAAGGTGAAGAAGAGGTGTACATCCATGTCCATGCTACCGCCTGTGCTGGCCAGCATGAAGACGGGGTACAGCTTGTCCAGAGTGCCGCTGTGAACTATTATCGCCATCTTGGTTGGCTTCTCTGCCACGCTAATTCACCTTGATTATGAACATGAACTCCTTGACCTCCTCTCTGGAGTCCAAGATCTCGTTCCCGGTCTTATCGGCCCACGCGGGGACGTCTCTCTTGCTGCCCGGGTCTGTGGCTACGAGCCTGAGCACCTGCCCGGGCTTCATGTTCTTGGTAGCCTTCTTGAGCTGGACGATGGGCATGGGGCAGAACATCCCCTTGCAGTCCAGCTCCAAATCGATCTTAATGTCAGACACAATCATTACCAAATGGATTCAATGCATTACGATATTTAACCATTTGGTAAATTATGTGGGGGTGTTCTCTTGTTTCAGCACCTTCAAGATGAACTTCTTCGTGCTGGGCATGATGTCCACAGAGTCGAGTTCATTATATTCCACCCACTTGGCGTTAGGCGCGTCTGAGCTGGGCGATACCTCGCCCGAGATGTACTCGCAGAGGTACTCGAACAAAACGTAGTGGTACCTCACCCTACCGTCGTCGTCACGGTGGATGGAGTCGAGGAAAGTGATCAGTCTGATAGGTCTAACCGTTACCCTGGTCTCCTCAAGGATCTCCCGGACGATGGCCTCCTCGATGGTCTCACCGACCTCCACCGCGCCGCCGGGGAGCCCCCACTTCCCCTCGGAGGGAGGCTTTCCTCGCTCGCTCAACAGTATGCGGTCGCCGTCAAGTATTATTCCGGCTACCCCTGGAATCGGGTGAGTCGGGTACTGCCTGCTCGTTATGCATATCCCCTATACAGTGTTGTAGCCTTCCTCGAGGGCGTGGAGGTTGATCTCCCTCATGCTGGGCCGCATACTACGTTCCACGGCCTCCTTGAGCAGATCGAGGCGCACCATATCCGAGCGTTTCGAGAGGGCACCCAGGATCACCATGTTGGCGACGATCTGGTTTCCCAGCCGCACCGCGATGTCCCTAGCCGGGACCTGGATGAGTTCGACGTCGTCCCTGACATCACCCTCGACGCGCTCCATGACGCTGGAGTCCATGATGACAATAGAGCCCTTCTTGGCCTTGCCCATGTACTTCTTGTACGCGGGGAGGCTCAGCAACAGCAGTATGTCGCTCGTCTCGAACTGGAGGTCGTTTATCTCGTGGTCGCTGACCATTATCTCGCTGCGGCAGCTCCCGCCCCTCGCCTCGGAGCCGTAGCTCCGGCCGAAGACCACCTCGTAGCCCTTCGCGAAGAGCGCCGCGCTCAGGAACTCGCCGCTTGCCACTATTCCCTGGCCCCCGGTCCCGCCGATGAGTATGTTCTGCTGCACTTTAGTCACATCTCGCCTTCCTAATGATCTCCCGCAGAGCGTCTGTGAACTCGGGTCTCGTCTTCTTCTCGAAGACGCCGAGCTCTATCTTCTCCTCCAGGTGGTCTTTAACGTCGGACACAGAGCCCAGTTCAAGCAGCTTCCCGCAGACCATGTCTGGGAGCTTGGTGTCCACACGGACTACTCTGCCGTGTATCATATGGTCGACGATCCTTGCCTCAACGTCGTCCATGGCCTTTACCTGTTTCAGTGTCTCCTCCGAGGATGTCTTGGGCACCGCGTAGACGTAGCCGCCCTTTTCCGGCCTGTCCTTGACCACGGTACTCTCGCTGAACATATCCAGTATACGGGGCGGCAGGCTGTCGACGGGGCCACGGAGGTTGAAGATCCGGCGCTGCTGCGTCGGGCACTGACTGAGCACCTCTATGAAGCTGAAGCCCTTGTGCTCTATGGCCTCCTTGATGCTCCGTGTGAGCTCGACCACGTGGTATGTGCTCCACTTGGCGACGTAGCTCGCGCCGGCGGCGCGGACCAGCTGGGTGATGTCAAAAGGCGACTCGGGGTTGCCGTAGGGGCTGGTGACGGTGGTCTCGCCATGGAGGGTCGTGGGGGCGATCTGTCCGCCCGTCATGGCGTAGCTCATGTTGTTCACCAGTATCACGGTGAGATCTATGTTCCGTCTGGCCGCGTGGATGAGGTGGTTGCCGCCTATACCGGCGCCGTCGCCGTCCCCCACGAAGACGACCGTCGTCAGCTCCGGGTTGAAGGTCTTGGCGCCCGTGGCGAACGCTATGGCCCTGCCGTGGGTGGTGTGAAGGGTATCGCCGTTGAAGTTGGGGCTGGGTATCCAGGCGCTGCACCCGATGCCCGAGACCGCGAGTATCTTGTCCTTGTCTAGGCCCAGGTCGTCGATGGCACGTACGAAGCAGTTGAGTATTATCCCGCCGCCGCAGCCGGGGCAGAAGGCGCTAGGCTGTCTCCTAACGTACCTGTCCCTGTAGTACTTCAGGTTCTTCACTATGCCAGCCTCCTAACCTCTTCGAGGACCTCGCGGCCAAGCGGCAGCACTCCTCCCACCTTGGCTAGGCTAGCGACCTTTGCCTTGCCGCAGACCACGCGCTCGACCTCCTTGACGAGCTTACCTACGTTCATCTCGACGACCAGTATAGCGTCCACCTGATCAGCCAGCGCCCTGATCTCGTTCTCCGGTAGCGGCCACAGCGTCCTGAGCCTGAAGAGACCCGCCTTGACGCCCTGCTCCCGCGCCTTGACGACGGCGTCGTAGCTGGGCCGCGCGGAGGCGCCGAAGCTAAGCACGGCGACCCTGGCGTCGTCCAGGTGCTCCCTGTGGATGTCACGTATCTTGGGCTCGGCGTTGAGTATCTTGTCCCTCGTGCGATAGACGATCATCTGGTGGTACTCGGGCGCATAGTTGCGTACGCCGTCCGGCCTATGGGTCGAGCCTGTGACGAGGAGGGCGTATCCTTCGCCGAACGCGGGCATCGGCGGCACGCCGCTGGGGTCGTCCGTCCCCCACGGCGTGTCCTCCCTGCTCGTCGGCTTCCTCCTGTCAACGACGTCCACCTTCTCAGGCACCGTAAGCTTCTCCTTCATGTGGCCTACCACGCCGTCCGCCATTAGCATCACCGGGGTCCTGTACGTCTCGGCTAGGTTGAACGCCCGCACGGTGAGGTCGAACATCTCCTGGACGCTCCACGGGGTGACAGCTATCACCTCGTAGTCCCCGTGGCTCCCGTACCTTGCCTGCATGATGTCCTGCTGGCTCGGGTCCGTGGCCTGCCCGGTGCTGGGGCCGCTCCTCTGGACGTTCACCAGCACCAGAGGCGTCTCAGTCATGTGGGCGTACCCTATGTTCTCCTGCATGAGGCTGAACCCGGGCCCGCTAGTGGCCGTCATGGCCTTGGCCCCCGCCCAGCTGGCGCCTATGACGCTGGCTATGCTCGCAATCTCGTCCTCCATCTGGACGTATAGTCCGCCCACCTTGGGTATCTCGGCGGCGATGTGGTGGCTTATCTCGCTCGCCGGCGTTATCGGGTAGCCGGCGAAGAACCTGCACCCCGCCCTCAGCGCGCCCTCTGCGCACGCCACGTTGCCTAGGGTCAGGTGTCTACCGGGTTCAAGCATCCTGCATCTCCTCCACGTATAGCGCGAAGTCGGGGCAGTACCGCTCGCACCAGCGGCAGCCAATGCAGTCGCCTTCGGGCACCGGCTTTATGCCGCCCAGCGCCGTCTTCCTGTCCGACGCCTTGAGTATCTTGCCTCCACGCTGCTCACAGACGTGGACGCATATGAGGCAGCCCTTGCACTTGTCATCCTCTATCGTGACCTTGAACTTCTTAGCCGTGTCAACACACCTCGTAGGGTCTGTGAATCTGTTTACTATGAGGAAGCTGTAATAAAACATTGAGGGTTGCTACCAGAGAGGTTTCATGGTCGTGATATCAGGAGTTGAGGGAAGCCCAGAGGCGCTCGACCAGCCCCTCGTCCACGACACCCGAGCCCCTTGCTAAAGCGATGTAGTTTACGACCGGGAACACTGACCACGCGTAGAGCTGGCTAACGAGGAACTCGTGCATGTTGTAGGGCCTGTTGAGGACCCAGGGGCCCCACGCCACCGCGAGCAGGAAAGCCGTCACCGAGGTAAAGACGGCCGCGGTCTGTGTAGCATTCTTCAGGTAGATGCCGTAGAGGAAAGGAGCCATTATGGCCGCCGAGAGGCACGCCCACGCGATCATCGCCATATCAAGTATCATCTTGGGGCGGAAATAAGCCATGACCAGGCCACCGAGTGTGACGGCCGCCGTGGCGAACTTGCTTAGGTAGAGGATGCGCTCGTCCTCTGCCTCGGGGTTCACCAGTTTGTGGTAGATGTCCCGTGCCAACCCGAAGCTGGCCATCAGTATCACGGCGTCGGCGGTCGACTGGCTGGCCGCGATGACCGCGGATAGGTATATTGCGCCGATGAACGCCGGCAGCACGAGGAGGATGAGCTGAGGGATCACTATGTCGTAGTCCGGTACGCCTGCGGCTGTGAGGGGCACCGCGACGTCGTTCACCGTGAACATGTATCTGGCGGAGGCGCCGTTGAAGTAGCTGCACGTGGTCATGGCGATGCAGAACATGGTCGCGAAGATCATGCCCCAACGCGCCACCTTGGGGTCCTTCATCATGTAGAACCGGGTCAGCGACTGGGGGAGCCCCCACGGCCCGATGCTGGTCACCATAACGTAGCTGAAGAGCCCCCAGAATCCCCATAGGCCGGGAGACGAGACCAGCCCCGGGTCTATCTGCGCCAGCCCTCGGGTGATGTTGCCGACGCCGCCGTTCCTCAGTATCACCATGGCCGTCAGGAACAGTGTGCCCGCCGCCATGACGGTGCCCTGGATGAAGTCGTTCCAGACGCACGCCACCGTGCCGCCGACGGCGAGGTAGAAGCCCACGATGACGGCGGTGATGAGGAGGCTCACTTCGAAGCTGAGGTTCATGGTCACATTGAATATGTAGCTGACGCCCATGAACACCGAGACCAGATAGACCGTCATGAAGACTATGGTCAAGGCCGCCGTCCAGACGTGGAGGAACCGGCTCTGGTACCGCTCCCTGAAGAAGTCAGGCAGCGTCAAGGCGCCGAGCGCCTCGCTGAACGACCTTATCCTGCCGCCGAAGAGCAGGAAAGGGAGCAGGGCGCCCATGATGGTGTTCCCGATGGCTATCCACAGGGTAGCGTACCCGAACCTGTACGCGTATGCGCCTCCTCCGATCATGAGCACGGAGCTGAAGTAGACGGTGCCGTAGTGGATGCCGATAAGGGCGGGCCCTATGTTCCTGCCCGCGACGTAGTAGTCCTCGATGGATTGAACCTTCTTGGCGGAGAGGTAACCTATGGCGATCAGTATGAGCATGTAGAAGCCGAACACTACGCCGAAGACCCAGCCATAATCACCCAGCACGCAACTCACCTAACTACAAGGATAACTAAACCTAAAGAGATTTAATTTTAACGAGAATTTAGGGATAGAAATTGGGCTAGGTTAACCCCTCAGCTTCCTGAGCATCAGGTTCGCCACGCTGCTGTCCTGTATGGCGATGCCCACGGACTTGAACACCGTCACCCCGTCCTCCGCCGTGCGTCCCTCCTTCTGGCCCGACACGAGCTCCTTCAGCTCGGCGTAGATGTGGTCCTCCGTGATGGCGCCCTCCGATATGGGTATGAGAACGTCCCCCGCCTCAAGCATTATGCCCTCGTAATCGTCGATGACCAGCTTGCTCTCAGCCACCGTGGCTGTGTCCAGCTCCCTCCAGTCAGGGTAGAAGGCCCCGATGGCGCTCACATGGACCCTTTCCTTCAGCCACGCCCGCCTAATCACGGGCTTGGGGCTGGTGGTCGCCGTCAGCACTATGTCAGCGTCTATGCACGCCTCCTCGCCGCTGGCTGCGGGGACCACCTCGACTCCCAGCTTCTCGGTCATCTCCTCGGCGAACCGTTCACGCGCCTCCTTGTACAGGTCGTAGACGTAGACTCGCTCGACGTCCCTGACTGTGCAGGCGGCCCAGGTCTGGGTACGCCCCTGCACGCCGGCGCCAAATACGGCTACAACCTTCGAGACCTCCGGAGCTAGGTACCGTGCCGCGACGCCTGTGACCGCGCCTGTCCTCATGGCCGTCAGATAGGTGGCGTCCATGAACGCCTCGATCATCCCAGTCTCAGGGTCGTTGACCACTATCCAAGCAGCGGTGGTGGGGAGCCCCTTCTCCCTGTTGTCGGGGTAGATGCTGATTATCTTGGTGGCTTGGGCGTCGACGCCGGCGAGGTAGCTGGGCATGAAGCTTATGCTGCCGTTGTACTTGGGCACCATGATGGTGCTCCTGGCGGGCATGACCACGTTCCCCTCCGCGTACTCCCTGAACGCCTCCTCAACGGTGTCGATGACCTCACCCATCTCCAGAAGCTTCTCTACGTCCCCATCAGAAAGTATAAGCATACCTGTTCAACAGGTAGATGAAGGGTGACACAAAATAAAATATACTAATAAAAACGTGAGAAAATACACGGAAAACCACGTTTTCTATGGAAAAATCTATACAACGTCCATTAATATATTATATAACAGTATAGATGAATTATCTGGATGAGGAGTATGCTCGACCGACTGGTAGTCAAATCTGAGGAGGAACGTGAGCTTTCTGCGTCACGGTACATAAAGGCGATCCCCCTCAGGGCCTACGAGGACATAGACGTCATCAAGGCGGAGGTGAGGGCGGGAAACATAGTCATCTGCAACGTCAGCCCCCTCGCCAAGCACAACATAGAGGACGTCAAGAGAGGCATCAACGAGCTCAACGAGTACGCCCAGCTCATAGAGGGGGACATCGCCCGCCTCGGAGAAGAAAGAGTAATTGTGACGCCTAAGAACATCAGGATATGGCGGAGCCGAGACTAGGCTAGCCTGAACGTGTCAAGCAGCCTCGGCGCGTTACCCCGCACACCACGCATCTTGGATACGGTTCTCGAGAGGTTCTCGCACTTAGACTCCTCGCCGTGAACCACGAACACCCTCTTCGGCTGCGGCCTCAGCCTGCGCACATAGTTGACAAGCTGCCTCCTGTCGCTGTGCCCAGAGAAGCCGTGCACCGTGTGGGTGCTCATGTCGATGTTGATGACCTCCAGCTTGCCGTCCCTGTTGTACATCTGAGCCGACCCCATCCCCGACTGGACGCGGTGACCCATGGTCCCTGTCACTTGGTAGCTGACGAAGATCAGGCCGTTCTCGTCGTAAGGTGCTAGGCGTTTGAAGTAGTCCAGCACCGGGCCCCCCTCCATCATACCCGCCGTAGCCATGATTATGCATGGGCCCCCCTCAACGATCTCGTCGCGGCTGTCGTGCTGCCTCACCACCGTGAAGTAATCGCTCTCGAACGGGTTCGCCCCCTGCTTCAGTATCTGATCACGTATCTCGTGGCTCAGGTAATCAGGGAAGGCGGTGTGGATGCCCGTGGCCTCGCTGATCATCCCCTCTATGTAGACGGGCACCTCCAGCATGTCGCCACTCTGCATGTACTTGTTTATGACCATCAGTATCTCCTGGGATCTGCCGACGGCGGGGACCGGTATCAAGACCTTTCCTTTCTTAAGGATGTTGTTCGCTATGTCAACGAACTCTGCGTCTGTCTCGTCTCGGCTGGGCGAGACGTTGTCGGGGTTCCCGTAGGTCGCCTCCATTATCAGCGTCTCGACCCGTGGGAAGTAGGTAGACGCCGGCTGCAGCAGCGCCGTAGGCCCGTACTTGAAGTCGCCGGTGTAAACGATGTTGTGAAGGCCCTTGCCTATGTGGAGGTGAACTAGGCTCGAACCGAGGATGTGGCCAGCGTTATGGAGAGTGAGCCTCACGTCTGGGGAGACGTCCGTCACTTCACCGTAACTCAGCGGGATGGTGTGGAGTATAACCTCTAATATGTCCTCGGGGCTGTACGGCGGCACGTTTCCCTCCTTCCGGGTCACGTCGATGTAGTCGCTCTGGAGAAGGGTCATGACGTTGGCCGTGGGCTCGCTGCAGTAGACCGGGCCGCTATACCCGTACTTGTAGAGGTACGGAAGGAACCCGCAGTGGTCCAGGTGAGCGTGAGAGATGACGACGGCGTCGAGGTTGTTGATGTCGAACTCCTCCACGTCTAGCCGTGGGTAGCTCTGGATTGGCCTCCTGCTGCCAGGGTTGATGCCGCAGTCGAGGAGTATCTGGCTCTCACGGGTCTTGACGAGGATCGCTGACCTACCCACCTGTCTGCTGCCGCCGAGGAACGTAACCCTGACGTCGCCCGACTGCTGGTAGATGGGCCTGAAGATGGACTCGCCGGTCTCCCTGAGAACCCGCTCCCTCTCCTTGCTCTTGCTGTAGAGAAATCCCCTGATCTGCTTGATCGTCATGGACGGTATGGGCGGAGAGCGCACGAAGTTAGGGCTCCAATGGGTTCTCGTGACGATCTCTAAGACGTTTGAGCCGCTCTTACCGATGGCGACGCCGGGCTTCTCGACCTCGAGAACCACCTCCCCCAGCGCGGGATCGAAGTAAGCCTGAACGAGGCCAGCCTCCTCCAGAATCTCTTTGATTATGCTCTCGGACTGGACCTCAGGCAACCTCACGGAGGGGTCACTGCGGATCACTATCCGCTTCTTAATTAAGCCGGCTATCTCTCCGACGATGTGGCCTCTCTCCTGCAGTATCTCGGGCTTATGACAGTATATAGCGAGCCTTGGGCCCTCGAACTCTATACGCGTTATCCCTACCTCGGGAGGTATCTTATCAAGTATCGCTTGCCTTATCTCTGAGTAGGTTAAGCCATGCGTGTTTTGATACATTTCATCGATCTCAGTTGTTGAGTATTGCAGCCTTCTCCTCCGGGGACAGCTCTCTGAACCCAGCAGCGTCGATGACAGCGACATCGAAGCTGTCGCCGCTGGCAACGTCTCGCTTCATGGCCGAGTCCACGGCTTTCACGACGATGG
>JAEHCT010000315.1 GCA_020697635.1 Candidatus Bathyarchaeota archaeon | reverse complement strand
CTTTACAATAAATCTTGGGTCCGAGGATAAATCATCAATAGAGAAGATTTACGGTGGAAGTGTGACAACACCTTCTTGAGACGACGATCACTGTAAATAGACGTCGGCGCATCATTTTTCAGACTAATGTGATAAGCATGGTGAACAAGGAAACGGGTCTCGTCGGGGCGTGGAGACTGGTATCCGTTGAGACGAAGGACGAGAAAGGTGAACTGGTTCGCCGAGGCGAACGCACAGGGTATCTCCTCTACAGCCTCGACGGGTACATGTCGGTGTCCTTCATGAAGGAGGGGCGGCCCAGATTCAAGTCCGGGGACATCAGGGGAGGCACCACTGAAGAGAAAACCGCCGCAATCAACGGCTACGTTTCCTACGCTGGCCGGTACACGGTCCAGGATGACACCGTGGTTCACCACATCGAGGTGAGCCTGTTCCCCAACTGGGTCGGCGTTAGCCAGGAACGGGGGTTCGAGTTCGAGGATGGCCGGCTCACCCTGAGCACACCGTTGATGCTCGTCGGAGGGAGACAGCTGAGCACTCACCTGGTCTGGGAGAGGGCTTGAGAAACACCGTTACGGCGTATCCTATTCTACGTGGACTTCCAATACTATGAAGTCCGCCGGCTCAAGCCGGAAGCCGAACCCAGTCAGCGCGTCCTCGACGCCCGGTATGTGCGACGGGAACAGGCAGTGCATTTTCTCGATTCCTCGCTGCCCCGCCGTCTGCATGGCGAAGCCTAGGCACGCCTCTGCGTCGCCGGCGAACAAGCCGATGTGTAGCCCGTGTCTCGGCATGAACCTCGCGCCCAGGGCGATGACGCTCTCGGTGTCCGGGTCCTCGTAGACCATCCCCCTCTCAGCTAGGTGGGCGCAGAACTCAGGGGACAGCCTGTAGTATGTGCGATTCATGACCAGCCATCCACCCCACGCGGCGCTGTGCCTCATCAGCAGCTCGGTGGCCCTCCCAGAGTCCATGACCTGTCTGAAACTGTACTCCGCGTCAACCTTCATTGGGTCGCTCTTCATGAGGGTGCCCCTGAAGGTCTCGGCCAGCCTCAGCCCGTAACGCTCCGCTAGGCCCTTGCTGACCACGTTCCTGACGCCTGTGTACATCCGCATGGTCTCGACACCTTTCTCCCGGGACAACTCGAACCAGTGCTCGTAGAGCCGTTTACCCACGCCGAGGCCCTGCCGGTGCGGGACGACACGCAGGGTCTCGAGCCAGGCGGAGCCGTCAGGCAGTATACTGTACTTGCCGCACCCGATCACCTCGCCGTCGATCTCCGCCACCGTCCAGTCGCCCTCAATGTCGTCGAGGAACATGCCCCACACGTGTGGGACGTAGCTCAGGTTGGGTGTGCTAAGGGACTCGACCCAGATGACCTTCTCAAGGTCCTCCTGCCTCGCCCTGCGCAGCACGATCTCTGGGTTAACGGTCATGACATCCCACATGGCGGATGCAGAGATATAAGTGTGTAGGAGACGACGACGCCACAGGTCAGTTATCCTGTTTAAGCTTCTTAACCACACCCTGCAGCCAGCCCCCAAGCCTCTGGGCCGCCAAGGTGGCGGACTGCTCCGTCTCGTCTTCCCCCAGACCCGTCATGTAGAGGACGTTTCTGTCCTCGTCGAC
>JAEHCT010000314.1 GCA_020697635.1 Candidatus Bathyarchaeota archaeon | reverse complement strand
CCCGGTAAAAAGCCGTCCCCGCCTCGTTCAGAGACCTCAGCAGCAGCTCAGGCTCGTTCACCTTCGCGAACAGCCTCAAGGCCTGGCCACCTCCCCCAGCTTCCTCTGATAACCGCTCCACTCCACATCGATCTCATCCCCCGTCACGTAACCGTCAAACTCGTGCTCAGCGACGTCGAGGGTGAGCCTGTGCCCGTCCTTCGACCTGAACTCAACCTTGTAACTGTGGACGCTGCCAGGCTTCTCAACATGAGTCTTCTTCGAGACCCTGAAGACCACCATCAGCCCTCAGCCTCCAATAACGGCACCCATAGCTCGCTCAACCTCTGAGGGCCTCCATGACGAAGTCACCAAGTGTGAGCTGGGCGAGCTCAGGATCCTCGGTTTTAAGAAGGATCAGGTTCCTGTCGGCGCCGCTGCGCCCACAGAGTGGACAGAAGCATCTCAAAGGCCTCCCAGGCTCCACCTCGGCTCTTCGGGGAGCGGCCTGCGCCTTTCCCTGGTCCTTGAAACCCGCGATGAGCTCCCTTGCTTTCGAGATGGGGACACCAAATCTCCTCACCACATCCCAGGCCAGGAAGTCCTCGTCCGGCTGCATGTAGCGGCTGAAGTAGCCGGCGACGTACTCTTCAGCAGGCAACGACTCAACGGCTGGCTCCACGTCGACGTCCTCGACATAATCCCCTTCAAGCGTGGTCGAAGCTCCAGACTCGTCCTCATCTAATTCGGAACTCAGTTCCGAATTGTCGGGGAGAGTGTAGCTTCTCTTGTAATCGCTCGATAGAAGCCCGCGGATGTATCTATCAGTGAACGTGGTATGCTCGGCGATGGTTGGCACTAGAGCCTCCCTGGGCACGCCCTCGTCCTCCGAGAGGCACCTGGCGAGCTCGTTGATCTGCTCCTCCCGCTCCTCACGGCCTACGCTGCGCCTGTGCGTGTTGGCAATGATCCGGGCGAGGACGAGCTGCACCGGCGTCTTGATGTGCTCCAGCGTCTCGGTCCTCCAGCCCGGGTCGGCCCTCAGCCTGTGGTAGCCGTCGACGACGTTTCCATGGGCATCCAGGAGAACAGGGTAGAGCTCCCTCACCATACGCCTGGATTCCACGAGATCGTAGCGTTCCTCCATCAAGCCTCAGCCATCCCCTTGAACTCGGAGAGCCTGGCGAGAACTCTCTCCGCCACCCGCTGCCTGAAGGCCTCCTCGTCGGGGACGCCAGGCGCCGGAACATACACCCTGTGGTAACCGCCCTTCCCAGTCTCCTCCCTATAGGCGAGGAACCCCTCCTCCACCATATCGTTGAAGAAGAAGATCACCGAGGCCCTGCTCATCCCGTGCTCCGTCCCCTGGAGGTGCTCCCAGCCCCTCCTCGAGTCGGCCTCACCGCCGCCCCAGACGAACCTCATAAGCTCAGCCTGCCACGGAGACAACACGGTCTCCAGCCCAGCCTTCCCCAGATCGAACCTCATGCACCCTCCTCCTCCAGCCTTCTGCTAGCCCGGACCTGAGCCCTCTTCAGATCCCTCTCCATCGTCTTCTCGTAGAAGGCGAAGAGCCCCTGCACCACCGCCTCCCGGACGCTCCTCACCACGCCCCTCTCCTTCAACTCGGCCACGATCCGGGCCGGCTCACCCCTCAGGGTG
>JAEHCT010000313.1 GCA_020697635.1 Candidatus Bathyarchaeota archaeon | reverse complement strand
GCCCCTGGCCTCCTCCAAGCCGTTCAGGTGGTCGCCAGTAACCTTGACACCCTTGCCGCCTGTCAGCACGCCGGGCTTCACGGCGACCTCCTCGTGTTCCCTCAGGAAGGCGTCCACCTCCTCGGCGTCTCTGCATACCGCGAACTCAGGGTTACCGGGGATGCCGTGCTCCTGGACCACCTGACGGGTGTACGCCTTGCTCCACTCCAGCCTGGCCAGGACCTTCCTGGCCCCAACCACGGGTACACCCAGCTCCCAGAGCCTGTCGGACACACCCGCGGCGAGGGGAGCCTCGGGCCCCATGAATGCTAGATCCACGTCCCTGAACCTCCCGTACTCCGCCGGATCGTTTATGTCGAACACCTCGACCCTCTCGGAGAGTGCGGCTATCCCCGGGTTTATACGGGACATGGCGGAGACCAGCTCCAGGTCTTCCTGGGTCAGCTTCCTGGCGATGGCGTGCTCACGGGCTCCGTGACCTACGACAAGGACCTTCATGGGCTTCACAATAGGGGAATATTCCTTTATTCAGCATATAAGCTGGGGCTATGCGGGTTTTAGGCGAAGAAAGAAAGTTTACTGGAACCTGAAAAGGCTAGACGTGCCTCCTCAGGGCCTCCAGGAACCTCTCCGCCTCGTCGACGGTGTTGTAGGCCCCCGGGGAGATGCGCAGCCCTCCGACGCGTGGGCTCACGTGGATGCCATCCCCGGCGAGGGCGTCGCATACATTCTTGTAGCCGGGTACCACTGCGTTGAGGTAGATGCGGCGCTCCTCCTCGACCGGGGTCTGGAGCTCCACCCCCATCTCAAGCAGCCCGTCGATGATCCTGGTGTCCACGCGCCTGATCTGTCTCTCCACCCTGTCCAGGCCGAACCTGAGCAGCAGCCTCATGCTGTTCTCGACGGCGACGTAGGGGCCCTCCGCCTGGCTGTAGATCTCTATGCGGGACAGGCCCTTCTTCGGTTTATAGTCGTAGACGTCGAACCCGTCGGTCACGTTCCTGTCCTCCTGCTCGTCTGGTAGGGTCTGGCCGCCGACGTAGTCCGGCTGCAGCTCGTCCACGATCTCGTCCCTCATGTAGAAGAACCCGACGCTGTTGTTGTAGGGGCCGCCGTAGAGCCACTTGTAGCAGCTCGTCGCCAGGAAGTCCACGCCCTTGCCGCGGATGTCCCACCTGATGGCTCCGGCCGACTGGGTGCCGTCTACCACGAGGTAAGCGCCGTGGTCGTGGGCGGCCTCGGCGATCGCCTCCACGTCGTGGAGGAAGCCGTTGAACCACCCCGCCTGATCCACCATGACCACGGCGGTGTCGTCGTCTATGGCCTTCGTCCACTGCTCGGTCTCGACTACGCCGCCGCTGTGCCTTATGAACCTGGGCTCCACGCCCTTCTCCCTCTGCCTGTTGGCCACGGTGGCGCACATGGGGAAGCTCAGGTCGGTGAGTACCACGTTCTGGCCGCGCCTGAACGGGATCATGCCGAACGCGGTGTTCATGCCCGTGCTGGCGTTGGGCAGGAAGGCCACCTCGGACTCCCTGGCCCCGAGAATCTCGGCGAACAGCCTCTTGCTGTTCCTCTTCCTCTCGGCGTACTTGGACAGGCCCTCCCCCAGGTCTGCCTCGCCTCTCACGGTCTTGGCGTAGTC
>JAEHCT010000312.1 GCA_020697635.1 Candidatus Bathyarchaeota archaeon | reverse complement strand
ACGGAAGCCAAGTAATAGGGTTGTTAGCCATCCTCGTCTATCCGTTGTCTTGTGATCGCCGTGCCGTCTGGGAGGTGGAAGTTCAGGGAGTCGATCTCGTCGTCTTCGCCTTCGTTGAAGCTCACGGCCACGGCGGGGTTCACCCTCAGGTACCAAATCCCCTCGTCGTCCGGGGGATAGAGCTCGAGGGAGATGGGCTGCCCAGGTAGGTCGAGGGCTAGCCTGCCGTCGACTATGACCACCTTCATCGTGGTGTTCGGGTCCTCGGTCTGATACCCTCCCACGTACCTCTCCATGTCCACCGGATAGGCATCCTCCTCGGCGGGTGGGCCCCTCGTCAGCGTGTTGATCTCTCCGGATTCGTGAAGCGACATGGATGTCACGTTTCCGCCTTCGTCGAGGTTGAATGAGACGGCGATCTGGGGCATGATCCTGAAGCGCCATAGCCCCTCGTCGTCGGGTTCCTCCAGCTCGAACACGAGCTGGTTGGGGATATCGACCGCGAGGCGTCCGTTCTGCACAGTGACTGTAAACTCTGTGTTCCTGAAGGGCCCGAAGTTCGCGGTGTAGCTTCCCAGATAATTGGCGTACCGCTCCATCATCTCGGCGTTCATCTCCGCGAGCTCGGGATGAATTAGCAGCTCGTCTATCATGGACTCAAGCTTGATTCCCGACGTGCTTCCCCGGGACTGCGTGAAGTAAAGGATCAAGAGGTCTTGTTCGGGCCAAGCCCAGGCGTAGGTGCCGTCGGAGCCGCTGTGGCCTATGACTTCAGGCTCCCCTGTCGCATTGTTTGAGAACAGGATCGCCATCTGGCCATAATAAGCCTCCAGTTCGTAGAACCCCGTGGGGTAGGGCATGTCTGATCCGAGTGTGGACATCTTGGTCACGGGGGTGAGGGTGCGGCTCACAGCCTCCGGGGAGAGCAGTTGACTGGACCCGATCTGGCCGTCATCCATCCACATCGCGAGGAAGCGGGCGTAGTCGACAGGCGTACAGTACAGACCCTGGGAGCCGAAGGCGAAGGGGTAGAGCGGCTCTTCAGGAGACCAGACCCTGATCCACTCGCCTACTCCGCCAACGTAGAGAACGGGTATCCGATCCCGGCGTGAGTCGTTGAGGGTCGCCGGGTGATAGTAGAAAGTGTTGTTCATCTCCATGGGCTCAAGTATTCTCTCTGTCACGAAGGCATCCAGTGGACGCCCTGTCTCAGCCTCGACCATGGCTCCAAGCACCTCGGTGCCTGCGTCGCTGTACCAGAACTTGCTTCCGGGTTCGAACTCCGGCCCAATCACGCCGGTCGCGTTGGCCAGCGAGAAGAGCGTCTCGTACTCATCGGCGGAGGTTATTATCGAGAGGGGCAGCCCGCTCATGTGGGACAGCAGCTGCTCGACGGTGATGTTCCTGGAGTACTCGTTGTCGAACCCCTGTATGTACTCGGCAGCTTTGGTGTCTAGGCTGAGGCGCTCCTCGTCTATCAGGATCTGGACGGCGGCGCCTGTCACGGGTTTCGTCATCGATCGGATGTTGAACAGCGAGTTCTTTCCCATCGGAACCTCGTTTTCTCGGTCCTTCCATCCAACAACCTCGTGGAGCACGATGTTGCGGTTCTTGATCACCACAAGCTCGGCTCCGACTATCATCTC
>JAEHCT010000034.1 GCA_020697635.1 Candidatus Bathyarchaeota archaeon | reverse complement strand
CCCAGTTCCTTGGCCTTAGGAAAGAGCCATATTCTATCACTCTCAGACTTCAGTCCATACTCCTTCTGTGAGTGATGCATCCGGAAGCTTTCCATTACGCCGTATTTCATGCTAAACTCCTAAGGAGATGGGCATATAGGCATATGGGCTGCGTGCATGAGGGATGTTTCAAAAAGCATAGCATCATGGGGGGCATTTCCTGCGCTCATGTATAGCACCGTTCTGTGTGAATCAGATGCATATCGAACTCTCGTCGGTTTCCTGCTAAGAATTAATACCGAACTCTACCATCGGTGGAGATATCTCTCGATGCGTTCCCCTTTTTTTGGTGGTGTGAAGCTCTTCAGGAAGCGTTCGTAATCTCCAGGTAGCCCGGAAGAATTGAAAAGTAGCCCGGGAGAGATTCGAACTCTCGTCAGAGGCTCCAGAGGCCCCGATCCTTGACCGCTAGACGACCGGGCTAGCAACAACAGATACCAGCCAAACAAGATATAAACCCTACCAACAAGAAAACCACACCAGCCACCATGATAAAAAAGGTATAACCTTCAGAAGAAAAGATGAAACCGAAAAGCTTAAATATTCATTTAATCCGCGTTGAATTTGCCCGAGTGATCAGTTTTCTGAATCTCCCCCGAGAGGAGGATTCTGGGAAGGGAAACCCCAACGAGTGTGAGATATGGGAAAGAAAGGAAACATGCTCAACAACGAGGATGTTTGCCCCGAGTGCGGAAGCACCAACATAGTCCACGACCCCGACTCCGGAGAATTGATCTGCGGAGACTGCGGGCTCGTCATGAAGGACACCATGGTGAACGAGGGCCCCGAGTGGAGGGCCTTCACCCCCACCGAGAAAAACAGCAGGAGCAGGGTCGGCGTCCCCCTCAGCTTCGCGGTCCACGACAAGGGACTCACCACCATGATAGGCAGAGTCGGGAGAGACGCCTTCGGCAGAAAGTTACCCATGGACACCAAGCTCCAGATGCTCAGGCTCAGGAAGTGGCAGATAAGGAGCAGGGTCCACAGCAGCGTGGACAGGAACCTCGCCCAGGCCATGGCCGAGCTGGACAGGCTCAGCGACAAGCTCCACATACCCCCCAGCATCAAGGAGAAGGCCGCCGTGATATACAGGAAGGCCCTGGACAGGGGCCTCGTCCGAGGCAGAAGCATAAGCGCCATAACGGCCGCCAGCCTCTACGCGGCGTGCAGGATGACCCAGACGCCGCGCACCCTCAGAGAGATATCGGCCCAGAGCCCGATCGACAAGAAGGACATAGCCAGGTGCTACAGGCTCATGCTACGGGAGCTTGAGATACAGATGCCCAAGCCCGAGGCCCAGCTCAGGGTCCCCAAGATCGCCGCAAAGGTAGGGGTCGGAGAGAGGACCCAGCAGACGGCCGTGGAACTCCTGCGCAGGGCCACCGAACTCAAGACAACCGCGGGGAAGGACCCCATGGGCCTAGCAGCCGCGGCCCTATACATAGCCTGCGTCATGTGCGACGAGAAGCGGACACAGAAGATGATAGCGGACGCAGCCGGGGTGACGGAGGTCACCATAAGGAACAGGTACAAGGGGCTGAAGAAAGCGCTGGAACTAGAGATCTAGCCGCACCCACCCCATTTTATACAGCCTGCTTTAAACCCCTAAATATTTATCCTCGACAACCCATTTTAGACTGACCAAGATTGGCGTCCACCGAGCGCACCCTCATAGTCTGCATAGATGGGGACGACGACATCGGCACTAAGGGAGGCGTAGCCACCCCCATCATTGGACGGGACGAGACCCTCCACTCCGCGATGGCGCTGGCCATCTCGGACCCAGAGGAGGCGGACGCTAACGCCATGTTCGGCGCAGTCAAGCTCTTCGACACGATGGTGAAGCAGTACCCAGAGGAGGGCTTCGAGGTCTCGACGATAAGCGGCTCGAGCCTCGGAGGCGTGGAGGCGGACCGAAAGATGGTGAAGGAGCTCAACCAGGTCCTCAAAGCCTTCGACGCGACAGGCGTCATACTGGTGACGGACGGCTTCACCGACGAGGAGCTGGTGCCCATCATCCAGAGCCGGATACCCATCACGAGCATCCACCACGTAGTGGTGAAGCACAGCAAGAGGATAGAGGAGACGTGGGCAGTCATATTCCGGTACATGAGAATGCTGGTCGAGGACCCCTACTACTCCAAGGTGAGCCTGGGGGTCCCAGGGGTGCTGATGGTCCTGTTCGGGTTCCTGATGGCCAGCGGCCAGGTGGAGAACGCCGGCATGATGGTGGCCTTCGTCCTAGGCGTTGTTCTCTTCCTCAAGGGCTTCGGGCTGGACGTGAGGATCGCCGCGATACGCCCCAGACTGCCCCCGGCCGAGCGGTGGCTAACGTTGATATCTCAGGGGTTTGGGCTCATACTCAGCGTACTCGGTTCCTATCAGGGTATAGTCTACGCCTGGAAGTTCCTCCCCGAGCCGGCGCAGCCGTTCTGGGACATCTCGTTCTGGGTGGCATACGCACCCGACCTCGCCGGTGCGTTCTTCCTCAGGGGGACCGACCTCATCTCACTGGGGCTGGCCGTGGTAATCATCGGCGACGCCGCGTCGGACTACATCCAGGAAAGGAAGACTATAAAGGTGTGGGAGAACGTGGTCGGCCTAATATTCCTGTTCTGGATGCGGCTCATAGTGCTGGAATCAACCGATGTCCTTATGAAACCGGAGATAACGATCACCCTGTTCTCGCCCCTAATATTCTACACGGTGGCCGGCGTGGCCACGACCATAATCGCGGTGATACTGATATACAGGAGGTTCGGCAGAGAGGCGTTCGCCAGACCCCTGCGCGGGGATACCTGAGCACGAACTATTTATTTACACAGTCGTGGACTATGGCGGGAAAGATGCTCTACGAGGTCCTCTCAGTCATCGGCGTCTACGGCGTCTACGAGAGATGGCTTAAGAAACAGGTAGACTCGATGGAAAAGCCCAACCACGTTGGCGTCATCATGGACGGTAACCGGCGATGGGCCGTCAGCCAGAACATGATCCCGTGGGAGGGACACTGGGAGGGAGCCGACAAGGTCGAGGAGTTCCTCGACTGGTGCCTTGAGCTGGGCGTCGAGACGGTGACCCTGTACTCTTTCTCCACCGAGAACTTCAACCGAGAGGAGAAGGAGGTTCAGGAGCTGATGAAGCTCTTCGAGAGGACTCTAAAGGAGGTCATGAAGTCCAGCCGCATACACGACAGCCGCGTCAAGGTGAGAGCCATCGGGAGGATCAACACTCTGCCGCAGCGCCTCCAGGAACTCATCCACGAGGTGGAGGAGGCCACGAAGGACTACGACCGGTACTATCTCAACATCGCCATAGCTTACGGCGGGAGGGCCGAGATAGTCGACGCCCTGAGGAAGATCGCTTCAAGGGTCAAGAGCGGCGAGATGGAGCCGGAGATGATCGACGAGGAGGTCATTGAGGCGAACCTCTACACCTCGTTTCTTCCTCAGCCTGACCCGGATCTCATTATCAGGACGTCAGGCGAGTCCAGGCTCAGCAACTTCCTCGTGTGGCAGGGGGCTTACAGCGAGCTCTTCATATTGGATGTCTACTGGCCGGCGTTCCGCAAGATCGATCTGATGAGGGCCATCAGGAGTTATCAGCTTCGTCACCGCCGGTTCGGGAAATAGGGGGATTTCGTGTTTGTTTTAAATATCGTTGGCCGTCACTGTGTTTTTTGCCTTGTACGGGTGGTGGGGAAGACTTAAAAAACTCGTTCTGCTTGTATTATTCTCACGAAGTGAGAGCAACTCGGGGTTGATCAGCGGTGGCCCATAATCCCTTCATAATACGTAGTAATACGCGGTTTAGAGCGGCTCCGTCGAACATCAATCTTGAATTGTTAACACATCCATGGTAAACTAGTAGCGGTTACCATCTAGATTTAACTATAGAGAGCATGGGGGAGGACGCGTAGCCTGGAGTGTGAATTTGAGTGGTACATATAAGCAGGGTGGTCATCAAGAACTTCAAGTCCTTTGGAGGAGAACCCATCAGGCTCAACTTCCAGCCAGGGTTCAACATAATCACCGGGCCCAACGGCAGCGGCAAGAGCAACATACTCGACGCCGTCCAGTTCGCCCTCGGGGAGCTTGGCTCCAAGAGGATGAGAGCCCCCGACCTGAGTGGGCTGATCTACGACGGCGCCGGGGAGGAACACGTAGGTCGAGCCCAGATCTCACAGGTCAGCCTCTACTTCAACAACACCGACAGGGGACTCCCCGTCGACAGGTCCACCGTGAGCATAGGCCGCAAGATGGATAGGGACGGCAAGAGCTCGTACTACCTAAACGGCAAACGCACCAGCCGCCGCAGAGTAGTGGACCTCATAGAGATGGCTGGGATAACGCCGGGAGGCTACAACATCGTTCTCCAGGGCACGGCCACACGGCTCAGCGACCTCACGCCCCAGGAGCGTATGAACTCCCTCGAGGACCTCGTGGGCATCACGGAGTACGACGAGAAGAAGGCCTCAGCCAGGGTGAGGCTTACGGAGGCGGAGAGGAAGATCGAGGTAGCCTCCGCGAGGATCGAGGAGATCAAGAAGCAGGTTAACGAGCTGGAGAAGCAGAGGAACAACGCCATCACATATAACCTCCTAGACAAGGAGGAGAGGAGGCTCAACGCTTACAGGCTTAGCGGCCAGCTCAAAGACCTCGAGGCGAAGCTGGACGGGATCCAGGGCCAGATACGGGAGAGGCAGGAAGAGATCAAGGGCTTAGAGGAGGAGAGGGAGAGGTTCGTCGAGGAGCGAGCCGAGGCTCAGCAGAGGCTCGACGAGTTCAACAAGGAGGCGGCGGAGCGGGGCAACACCAGGCTCCCCATGCTCAGGTCCGAGCTCGTGGGGAAGAACACGTTAAGGGAGAGCCTCCACGGCAGGCTCAGGGGGATAGAGCAGAAAGAGGTCGCCTTACAGACGGGTATTCTCGAGAAGGAGAGCGAGATCGAGGGCTCGCGGATAGAGATCTCGAGCCGGAACACCCAGCTACAGGAGCTGGGCGAGCTGGAGGACGAGCTGAGGAAGGAGCTCGACGGGAGACGGACCGAGCTGGGTGAGATCAATTTGAGGATCCACTCGGCCCGGGAGACGGCGGAGCATAACCAGAGGACCCTGGAGGAGTTCACCGAGTCCCTGATGCCCATGCAGGAGAGCCTCACCGGCATCGAGACCGACATGAACAGGCACGCCATCGCGGCCGAGGCCATGGAGGAGAGGATCGCTGGCCTCGAGGAGCGCAGGCAGAGCTTCTTGGAGCGCAGGCAGTCCTTGGAGGACAAGCTGAAGGAGTACGAGAGCCTCAAGGACGAGGAGGCCAAGAAGCTAGAGGACATGATCAAGACCGTCGAGGATCAGGTCACGCATCAGCGCAGCATCAGGAGCACCATAGAGGGCGCCAACCAGTTGGCGAAGGACGCCGAGACTACCATCACGGAGTTCTCGGCCAAGAAGGACCTGTGGCGGCACGTGGTCACCGAAGAGAAGGCCCTCGAGAGGATAGTGGAGATAGGGGAGGCGGGGGCCATAGACGGCTACCACGGCCCCTTCAGGAGCCTGCTTAAGATAGATCTGCCCATCCAGAGGGCCGTGAGGAGCGCGGCCGGGGGCTGGATAAACGCCGTCGTGGTCGACGACGTGGGCGTGGCGAAGGAGAACGTCGAGCGCCTCAAGAAGACCAGGCTGGGCATGACCCACTTCATCCCGCTGGACAGGCTGAGGAAGCCAGAGGAGCTTCCCCAGTTAAAGATCAAGGACGTCGTGGGGGCCGTCCCCGAGCTCATAAGATACGACGACATCTACGCCCCAGCCGTCTACATGGTCTGGGGGGACACGTACGTCGTGGAGGACGCCGACGCCGCGGAGAAGGTGGCCACGGAAGGGTACAGAGCCGTCACCAAGAGCGGGGACGTCTTCGACGCCTACGGCGGCATCAAGGGCGGCTACTACAGGAGGCCGCCCGACTGGAGCAAGCTCATACCGACGGACGAGTCCATCAGCAACCTGTCGACGACCATCAGGGCCCTCAGGAGTAAGCTCAGCAGCAGGATGAGGGAGCTCAAATCATCTGGTTTCGATCTCCGCAAGTTCACCCAGTACATGGAGGACAGCCAGGAGCGGGTCAAGCGTATCGACGACGACATGAAGGCGACACGGGAGAGCATCGACCGCCTGGACTATAGCTTGAAGATGCTTGAGGACAGCGTTGAGAAGGCCAAGGAGGAGATGGGGAACGAGCTCAGGCTCAAGACCATCCTCGAGGAGAGGAAGGTCAAGACTCTGGAGCAGATAGATGAGACGAAGACGCGCATCGTAGAGCTCCGGGAGGTGAGGCTCAGCGACGTCGCCAGCCTGGAGCTCGACAGGAACACGCTGAACCACGAGATGGGGCTGCTGGAGAGGCGGGTGGCCGACATGGAGAACGACAGGACCATCCAGTCGGGCTTCGTGGACAGGATACTCAGCCTCAAGATCACGGAGGCCGAGCAGGACATACAGAGAGCTAGGAAAGAGATAGCCTCGCTGGGCTCTGAGGCGAAGGAGATCGATGGACAGCTCGCCGAGGTGGAGAAGGACCTCATGGAGGTGGACGAGGTGCTCAGGGAGGTCACATCCGAGGTGGAGGCCACCAGCAAGGTATACGAGCTGCACCAGAGGACTCTGAGGCAGATCAACAACAGGATCGAGAGCCTGGACAGGCGCAGGGCGGAGACGGAGAGACGGGTCGGCAGCCTCACACTGGAGACGGAGAAGGTGAAGCTCCAGGCGGAGCAGAGGCTCGACGAGCTGGCGCGCCTGGGCTTCAGCGACAGGATCGAGACGGACGAGCTGGGGGTCGAACAGGTGCAGCGGCGGCTGGGCCAGATAAGGAACGAGAAGAGGAGCCTCGGCGCCATAAACCAGCTTGCCATAGAGCACTACGGTATAACCATGCGGGAGTACAAGCAGAGGAGTACAAGGATCAACGGCATGGAGGAGGAGAAGAAGAGCATCCTCAAGTTCATCGACGAGATAGAGCGGGAGAAGCAGGCCCACTTCATGAACGCCTACGACCAGATATGCGAGAACTTCAGCGATATATTCGGCAGGCTCACCGGCGGCGGCGACGGGCAGCTCGAGCTCCAGAAGCCCGAGGACCCGTTCAGCGGCGGCGTCGACCTCTACATCCAGTTCCCGGGGAAGCCCATGAGGCTAGCCAGCGGAGCGTCCGGCGGGGAGAGGAGCGTCGCCGCGATAGCGTACCTCCTCGCCATCCAGCGCTTCCTGAAGGCGCCGTTCTACCTGTTCGACGAGATAGACGCCCACCTGGACGACCTGAACACCAGCAGGCTCGCCGAGGTGCTGAAGGAGAACGCCACCGACGGCCAGTTCCTCATGATCAGCCTCAAAGACGTGATGGTCCACAACGCTGACAGGATCTACGGGGTGTTCGCCCAGAACGGCGTCAGCAGGGTCCTGTCGCTGCCAATGAGGGAGGCGAAGGTGGCGGCTTGACCAAGCAGAAGCCATACTATCTGCGTCAGCCTTGGGACGTGCTGTTCAGGGAGAGCAAGCTCGACAAGGTGTCTCCTTGGAACGTGGACCTCGCGCTGCTCCTCACGACGCTGCTGGAGGAGATGGAGAAGGCCGGCATCGACTTCAGGCTCGCCGGCACGGCGATCCACAGCAGCGTTCTCATCTACTTGAAGAAGGCGGAGCTGCTCCTCACGATGGAGGAGCTGCCGCAGCCTGACGAGGCTAGGGACGACGTGTATCTGCCGCCCGCGCTGCCGCTGCCGTTCAGGTTCGAGCACACGACCACCACGGTGAACGACCTCATCGAGGCCCTTGAGAAAGCGCTCACGGATAGGTCCCGGAGCCTTCAGCCGAAGCTGCCTGTGCTGCCCACCCCCATCCCGGACTTCTTGGAGGCGGAGCGGTACCTCCTGGAGATAGAGAGCAGGGCGGACGACCTGCTGGAGGAGTTGCGGTGGAGGTACGACCGCGGTGGCGAAATAAGGCTCACAAATCTCGTCACGGGGCAGGACTGGGCCGAGGTGGTGCGCATCTTCATGATGTTGCTGTTCCTCGCTCAGAGGATGATGATCGATCTGTTGCAGGACGACGAGGAGCTGGACATCGTCATAACGGTGACGGAGGACGCGGTTTGAGCCAGGCATCGACAAGGTTCGAGAGACGCATATGCAGTCTGGAGGCGGCGCTGTACTCGGCCGGGAGGCCCATCCACGTCGACGACCTCAAGTCCGTCGTGGGCACCAGATCGGAGAGGGTGGTAAGGAAGCTCGTGGGGAGCCTAGCCGAGAGGTACGGCTTGCGGGGCGGGGCGCTGGAGGTGGTCCTCCACGATGACGGGAGGGCGGCGATGCAGCTTAGCGAGGAGTACGACGACATGGTGAAGCAGTTCAACAACAAGCCGCTCCTCACGGTGGGGCCGCTGAAGACGCTGAGCTACGTGGCGTTCCACCAGCCCGTGGACCAGAGGCAGGTGGTCGCGGACAGGGGAGGCCACGTCTACGGGCATCTGCGGATGATGGAGAGCATGGGCCTCATCCACAGGGAACGCTCCGAGGACCGGAGCTTCATCGTGACGACTACCCCGTTCTTCGGGGACTACTTCGGGTTCAGCCACAACCCGGCTAAGAGCAGGCTGCAGCTGAAGCAGGTATTCAGGGAGCTGAAGATCACCAAGCTGGAGAACGGGGACACGGATAGCGTCGGCGACCTCTTCGGCGAGCTGGATGACATGGAGGAGGAGCTAGCAGACCCTGGGGATGGGCTCCCCGAGGGGCTTCCTCAATACTCGCGTGCCTCCGACAACGGTTCTTAGGAGCACCAGGCCGGGTCTTTCTTCACTTACTTCTCCTATGATCTGGGCGTCGGCGCCGTATCTGGTCTTCTTTACTGCGGAGAGCACGGCTTCTGCTGTGTCGGGGCTGGTGACGATGACGGCTTTTCCCTCGCAGGTTACCTCCAGGGGGTCGAGGCCCAGCATCTCGGAGGCGGCGCGTACGCTGGGCTTGACGGGTATACTGTCGGCGTCGAGCCAGATGCTTGTCCGTGACTTGGCGGCGATGTCGTTGAGGGCCATGGCTAGGCCGCCTCTGGTGGGGTCCTTCATGCAGTGGATGTCTCCGGCTCTCTGAGCCGCTGCGGTGGTCTCGTGTATGGGCGCGACGTCTGAAGTCAGCGTCGTCTGGAAGGAGAGGCCCTCCCGCTTCGACATGAGGGCGATGCCGTGGTCGCCGACGGTGCCCGTGACTATGACCTTGTCGCCGGGCTGGGCTTGGCTATCGAGTACCCTGGGGCCTTTGAGGACGCCTACGCCCGTGGTGCTTATGACCATGCCGTCGAGGCTGCCCTTGGGCATGACCTTGAAGTCGCCGGCGATGATGGCTACGCCGGCCTCGTTGGCGGCCTCGTTCATGGACTCGACGATCCTGCGGAGCTTAGCCATGGGGTAGCCCTCCTCGACGATGATGGAGTCGAGGACGGCTACGGGCTCGGCGCCCATGACGGCGGTGTCGTTGACGGCGCCGCAGACAGCGAGGCGGCCCAGGTCGCCGCCGGGGAAGAAGATGGGGTCCACGGTGTGGCCGTCTGTGCTGAGTATTATCTCGGTGTTGCCGATCCTGATGCTGGCGCCGTCGTCTAGGGCGTCGAGGGCTATGCCTTCCATGGCTTGGCGTCTCTCGAAGACCTTTAGGAAGAGGGTTTGTATCAGGGTCTCCTCGGTGGCTCCGCCGGCGCCGTGGCTGAGCTTAACCGTGTCGTCGGTCATGGCTTCTCTCCTCTATTGGCGTGCGCCACGGGTGATATATGTTGCTGGTGTCTGGGGGTTTTATCATCATCGTGTTGGGCTGGGAGTTGCCCGGGGCTGCACATTATTAACTAGGGGGTATCTATGCTGTCCGGCTCAGCCGTGTACATTTGGCTACTTTTTCTCGAGGTAGACTTCCTTGTTCCGCACCGAAACCTGGACCGTGTTG
>JAEHCT010000033.1 GCA_020697635.1 Candidatus Bathyarchaeota archaeon | reverse complement strand
TGATCGGGCCGAACATCCGTTGTTCACTAGGAGTGTTATGTATTATTGATCTATATTACTGTAACTAGAAAGCTGTTTACTATAACCTGTATGACGGAGATGTGATTTTGTTTAACTGAAGTAAAAATTGGAAAAAAGAGCATTGGAACGATTAAAAATTGAGTGCATTTTCTAACATGGTTAACAAAATAGTGTAAATTGATGCACGTCGATAAATGATGAAAAATAATGAGTATTGATTGATAGATGTAAATAATAAATTAACAAAAAAGTATCAATTGATGAACGTGAATGAGTGAGTGAAAAAGAAGGGAAATAGATAAAAACCGCCGCGGACGCCGCATATTGATCGAGTTGCAGGGCCACGAACAGGTACCGACGATACTCGAGAACGAGCTGAGGGCGATCTACGGAGATCGTTTCAAGAGTCTTGAGGTGCAGAGCGTCATGCAGTACCCTATGAAGGAGAACAAGTACGTGGCAATCTACAACCTGGACGTAGAGGGGATGCTCCCCATCGTCAGGGCGAAGATAGTCGTGGACGTCTCCAGGGGCATCCTGGAACAGTATGAGCCGGCTATGCTATAGCAGCTTACTGATTATCTCCACCGCCTTCCTGAGGCTCCTGGTCTCGTAGTCGGCTACCTGGTCTTCCTCCAGGGGCCTGGGTTCCTGGTTCCTGTTGACCCAGATCGTCTTGATGCCCACCATCTTGGCTGGCCTTATATCGCTCAGCGGGGTGTCGCCTACGCTCACTGTCTCCCCTGGCTTGGCCTTGGCCAGCCTCAGCGCCTTCATGTAGTACTCCTGCTCGGTCTTCAGCACCCTGAGCGCCGGCTCGCTGAAAGTGTGCTTGAAGAACTTCTTACCTGTCCTCAGCTCCAGCGTCTTGGCTTTCTGGCCTGCCCCGTAGCCCGTGCTGAGGCAGAGGGTGAGCCCCATGTCCTTGAGGGCTTCTAGTGCTGGGACGGCGTCGGGGTAGTAGATGGGGTCCTTCTTCGCCGTTTCCTGTGCTTCCTCGAACTTGGCGCATATGAGGTCGGCCGTCTCCTTGTCGAAGGGTAGCTCCAGGTGGTCGAAGAGGAGGGTGCAGTGGAACATCGTGTCGTCGTGGCGGTCCAGGTGCCTCCGATGTATGAGGGCCCGGTGGACGTCGAAGACCCATGTATGGTAGAGAGCCTCCCCTTTGTACCCCAGGACGCCGTCGAGGCTGCGCTCCATGACGCCGTCCATGTCGTGGAGGGTGCTGTCGTAGTCCATGAGGACTGTGGTGATCATCAGACACACGATATAGCCACGGCTTTATTTAACCGCCGCATATGTGTGGTGTATGAGCCTGGTTGTGTCCGAGGGGCTCCTGAGGGGGATGATGGATGTGGCCCGTGACGTCCACCCGAGGGAGATGATCCTGCTTCTCCGAGGATCCAGGGACCGCGGCGAGATCAGGGTCACTGAGTATCTGTTTCCACCCTTCGGCGCAGGCGGCAGGGGGTTCGCCACCTTCCCAGCCCACATGCTGCCCATAGACTTCTCCATAGTCGGGACCGTTCACAGCCACCCCTCGGGAAACCTCACGCCTTCGGTGGGGGACCTCCACAACTTCTATGGGCGGGTGATGGTGATCCTCGGTCCTCCGTTCACCCTCGACGCCGTGCGGGCCTACGGCAAGGGCGGGGAAGAACAGGAGATATATATCGCTAGAGAGTGAACAATATATTGTTCACCCCGCGAGGTATCCGTGATGGGTAAAAGGGAGTCCTTGGCGAAGGCGGTCACACTCCTGATGAACGCGCCGCTGCTCGCCGTGGCGACGTTCGTCTACATCTACCTCACAGACCCAACCAGGTCAACTCCCTCGGTTCTTCTCACGGCAGTCTTCTTCTCGGGCGTCCTTCCTGTGTCGATAATCTTCTACCAGAGGCGGAGTGGCATAGTTACGGAGATGATGGTCAACGAGAGGGACGAGAGGACCAAGCCCTTCCTGGGGGCGATATCCAGCTACGTCCTGGGTTTGTTGGTGCTCGCCTACCGTGAGGCACCTGTCGCCATGGTATACCTGATGGCCTGTTACCTCGTGAACAGCATCTTCATGATGGTCATCACCCTCAGGTACAAGATCAGCATCCACGCCTCAGGCGTGGCTGGGCCAGCCACCTTCCTCGTCCACCAGTACGGCCTTAGGCTCTGGCCATTGACGCTGGTTATGGTCGTAGTCGGGTGGGCGCGGCTCGAGCTGAGGATGCACACGGTGGGGCAGATCGTGTGGGGGGTCCTGGTGACAGTGTTGCTGACGCTGACACAGCTGGAGCTCTACCCCCTGCTCATCCACCAACTATGATGGGGAAGACTACGACCCTGTCTCCTGGCTTGAGCTTCGCGGAGTCCCAGAGCCTCCTGTCGTTGACGAAGACGCCGACGACGCGTCTGTCGTATGCGTAGAGGGTGTCCTTCCCCAGGGTGGCGATGAACTCCCTGAGGGTTGTGGGCTCCTCGACGACTTTGACGGTGAGGCTCGGGTACATCGTGTGAACCTCTATGCGGTGTGACTTATACCTTGTCCAGCCTCAGGTCCCTGCGCCTCTGCCGGTACCGCCGGTACCACGTGTCCACGTTCTCCGCCGTGACGTGGTCGCCGTGATGCCTGAAGCCACCGCGGAAACCCTGGGGGATGTGCATGAGCTCGTGGATCAGCGTCCTGTCCTGGGCCTCCCTGGGGTAGTAGTCGAAATGCTCGTGGATGATCTCCAGGATGTATATGGGCTCCATCCTGAGGGTCTCCTGCCATATCCTGCCGAGGCCGTGTATCCTGGCTATGGTGTTCTTGGCCTGGCTGCCCCTGCTTCTGACGCAGTGGACCCGCTCGTGGTCCACGTGGTCGAGTCGGAGCACGTATATTATCTCCAGTATGCGTTTCTTTATGTCCGGGGCGTCGAAGTACGCGATCACGGGTTTGTCTCCGTGTCGGTTGTGTAAAAACTCAGCGGCAAAGCTTATTGGATGGATGGTCCATCCAATACGTGTGGGCTTGAAGGGAAACGGGCTGACCCCGGCGAGGAAGGCGTCAATGCTAGCCGTCATGACGGCGGCTGCAGTCGCCACCAACTACGTGTTGATAGGAGTAGTAAACGTCAAGTTCATGGACCTCATCGTCTTCACGGGTGGGTACCTGTACGGCTCGGTTTTCGGGGCCACCCTGGGGACCCTCATCTGGCTGGTCTACGGCACAGTCAACCCTTACGGAGTCAACCTGCTGACACTGGCTGCCACAATCCTTGGTGAGATGCTCTACGGCGTCGCCGGAGGCACCCTCCGCGGAGGACTGAGGGTCGAGCCGGGTTGGAGCCCAGACCTACGACTCGGCGTCACGGGATTCCTGCTTACATTCGTCTACGACCTGTTCACCAACGTGGTCTCGGCCTACGTCGCCGGCATCCCCGTATCCGTTGCCTTGATCAGCGGCGTGCCCTTCGCCATCATGCATGAGCTGAGCAACGCGGTCTTCTTCGCCGTGGGTCTGCCTCCCCTCCTTCAAGCCATAAGGAGCATGATACCTGTTGATGAGTGATTCAAACTACAAGTGGGCGGCTGCCTTTCTTCTATGCACGACCATAGCGGCCGGCGCCGGCGCCGTCTACCTGAACAACCGCGTTAGCGCCATGGAGGCGGACTATCAGAGAGCTCTCAGCGAGCTCGAGAGCTTCACAGCGACTGTGGACATAATGATAGATTACGGGAACGGCACCGTGGCATGGTTCAACGGGACCCGGATCGGAGCAGGCGAGTCTCTCTTGAACGCCACAAGGCGCGTCGCTGAGCTAGACTTCACGGTGTTCGAGTTCGGCGCCTTCGTGAACACGGTGAACGGCGTCGGCGGCGAGACAGACAAGTACTGGCTCTGGAGCTACTACGAGGACGGGTGGCAATCAGGATCTGTGGGCGCCGACCAGTGGAGGCTACACGACGGCGACGCAGCGGCGTGGACCTACACCGGCTTCTCATAAAACTTAACCGGGGCCGGAGGTACCTGAAACCGTGAGACCCGTAGAGACATTGTCCGCTCTTTCCGGAAAGACTGCGCCGGGCCGCACACCCGAGTTCACCTCAGCCCACGTGCTAATCGCTCTACACATCATTAGAAAAAAGAGTCCCGGTAGGAAGCAGCTCTCAGCCGCCCTATGCCTCGGAGAGGGAACCGTCAGGAACCTGCTGAGGAGGCTGGCGGAGGAGGACCTAGTCTCATCCACAAGGCGGGGCGTGAGCTTGACCGCCGAAGGCGAGAGCCTCGTGAAGGAACTCACCCAACGTATCAGAGGGAGGCCGGTCCCGAGGAGCCATCTAACCGTTGGAGAGTATAACCACGCCGTGCTCGTTAAGGGCGGCGCCTCCAAGGTGAGGCTGGGGGTCGAGCAGAGGGATCACGCTTTGATCTCCGGTGCGTCCGGCGCTACCACCTTGATCGTCGAGGGAGGAGGTTTCAAGGTACCAGCACTACCTGATGCCTTGGAGGAACCCCTCGTCGAGTCCATGATGGAGCTGGGTCCCGAGGACGGCGACGCCGTGGTCATAGGCACCGCGGACCATGTCTTCTTCGCCGAGCTCGGGGCGTACGCCGCCGGCCTCGAACTGTTGAGCTAGGCCGCCCCCGGGGGGGTTTTGACGAAGAGCTGGAACAGGGCCGTCGCTGCGAGGAGGATCAGCGATATCATCCCGAACGCCGGGACGTAGTCCAGCCTGGATAGAAGCAGGCCAGTGAGTATGGGGCCGGAGGCGTGGCCGACATCCCACAGGCTCCCGAAGACCCCCATGGACGTGCCGAAGCCCCGCGCCCTCGTCTGCTCGGCCACCATGGCGGCGGTCGAGGAGGTCACCATCGACTCACCGAGGCCGAACACCAAGGTGAGGCCGCACAGGAGGACGAAGTCCCTCGTCAGGGGGTAGAGTATGAATGTGACGAGGCATATGATCATCCCCGCCGTGATCATGGGCTTCCTACCACTCCTGTCCGACACCCTCCCCATGACTGGCTTCAGGAATATGAGCACGACCAGTTGGACGCCCCAGAGCACCCCCGCGTGGAAGCTGGTGAGGCCCGCCGTGACAGTGACGTAGACGGGTAGGAACGCCTCTAGCGCCCCAACCGTCAGGTTCTGGACTCCCTCCATGCTGCTTATCAGGAGCACCTGTGTGTCCGTCACCACGGCCCAGACGTCCTCACGGAACTTCCTCATGACGCCCATCAAGGTGGGGGGCTCGGGGGACGCCCTGCTGGGCAGCCTCCCCCAGAGGAGGAGGACCAGGCCTAGGGATAAGCTTCCCAGGACCCCGGTGATCAGGTATATCTGTTTGAAGACGGCTAGGCTGGGGTCGTCGCCTCCGAGGAGCCTCAGCAGGCCGCCGCCTAGGGGCGCCGCGAGCAGCCCGCCCAGCATCCCAGCCGAGGAGTAGGTGCCGACGAGCTCGCCTTTCTTCTCCCCCGCTATGTCCATGATCACCGCCATCGCGACCGGGCCGTAGATGGCCGTGGCGAAGCCGTGGAAGAACCTGATGACCACCAGCAGCCTGTAGTCGTTGATCAAGACGTACGTGAAAGGCGTCAGACCGAATATGACGGTGGCGGCGAGGAGCGCCGCCCTTCTGCCGTAGATGTCTGACAAGGTCCCAGCTGGGGCCTTGAAGAATATGCCTGTCACGGTGGACATGCCCACCGCGAGCCCGATCGCCGCCGACGAAGCGCCCAGGCTCCTTGCGAATAGCGCCAGCAGCGGCGTCCTTGCCATCCCGTAGCTCAGACGTGCGAAGAACCCTATGAGGACGAGAGCCACAAAAGTCCCCCTGATCGTCCTCGGCTCAGACAAGAAGTCACCGGTGGAGATTGCGCTGTCGTGGATAAAACTCTGCCTGCCCCGCCTAATCCACATGTGGATACCTCTAAATCACTGAAACGCTTGGGGTATCCATGCACCACTTCGGCTACGGTTCGAACCTGAACATGGAGTTCCTTCGCACCTACTGCCCCAGCGCCGAGTTCGTCATGAGAGCCTACCTCCCCAACTACGAGGTCCAATTCAGGTTCTGGAGCGAGAGACGTCAGGGAGGCATCAGCACCATCATCGAGAAGCCGGGAGGCCTTGTCCACGGAGTCATCTATGATGTCCCCGAGGAGGAGCTAATGGACCTGGATGTGCTGGAGAGCGTCCCCCAGGGGCTTTACAGGCGGGAGACCTTCCTGGTCCTCGGCGAGGACGGGGAGTGGCACGGAGCCGACCTCTACAGGGTGGCGGAGCCTAAAGGACCGTTCACGCCCGCGAGGAGCTATGTGGAGTTGATGATCACCGGCGCGAAGGCTCATGGGCTAGCGTCCGAGTACATCAAAAAGATTGAGGATATGCACGAGAGATCACGGTGACCGTTCGTAGACGACGTCGCCGCCTACGATGGTCATCAAGACCTCGGTCTCTATGATCTCCTTTGGGTCTACGGTGGTTATGTCCCTGTCCAGGACCACGAAGTCCGCATGCTTACCAGGCTCTATGGAGCCCTTCAAGTCCTCGCTCCCCTCCAGGTAGGCCGCGTTCCACGTGTAGACCTTTATGGCGTCCATGACGGGTACTGCCTCGTCTTTGCAGAGGTAGTTGCCGCTCCTCGACTTCCGTGTGACGCAGCCGTATATACCCGTGAGGGCGTAGCTTTCGCCGAAGCCGTCGCTGTTCCCCGCCGCCACGACGCCGTGGTCCCTGAAGCTCTTCATGGGGTAGTACCCGCAGAGCCTGTCCTTGCCGAGGGCGGCTATGTGGCTGTCCCCGATGGGGTAGCAGAAGCCTATGCTCGCTGAGACATTGATCTTCAGCTTCGCCATCCGCTCCAGCTGCCGCGGCAGCACGTAGCCGGCGTGCTCTATCCTGTGTCTGTGGTCGGGCCAGGGCTTGGAGTTGATGGCCTCCTCTAGGGCGTCGAGGGTCATGTCTATGGCGCGGTCACCTATGGCGTGGGTGCAGGTCCTTATGCCTGCGACGTGGCACCTGACGATCTCGTCGGTGAGTTCCTCCTTGGTGCACCTTATGATGCCCTTGTTGCCTGGGTCGTTGGAGTAGTCCTCGTGGAGCGCCGCGGTGAGGCTTCCCATGGCGCCGTCCGTGCCCACCTTGACGCCGACGACGAACAGCCTGTCGCTCCACCTGAACGGCGGCCTCAGCCCTTGGCGGCTCAGATCGCTCGTGGCGTAGCCGTTGTAGGGCGTCATGCCGTCGAGCATGAGGCCCATGCGTATCCTGAGTTTACCCTCCTCGTTGAGGATCTGGTAGGCGTGGGCCTCGGGAGCCTTGATGTGGGCCTCGTGGATGGTGGTGAGGCCCCAGCTGAGGTACTGCTCCTCCAGGGTCGGCCAGTTCTCGACCAGCAGCTCTATCTCCTTGAACCCTGACGGCTTGGGGATGAGGCCCCTCACCATGTCCATGGCCGCGATCTCGTCTAGGCGGCCCGTGGGCTCCCCGTTCTCGTCTCGCTCGATGTTACCCCCCGGAGGCTGAAGCGTGTCCTTGGTGATGCCTGCCAGCTCCAGGGCGAGGCTGTTAGCCACGGAGTTGTGGCCGCCCGCCCTCCCTAGGTATATGGGGTGCATGGTGGACGCCTTGTCTAGGTCGTGCCTGTTGGGGAACCGCTCGTCCTCCCACTGGCTCTCGTCGAACCACGAGCCTACGACCCACTCCCCCTCCTGCTTGGTCTCCGCCTTCTCTCGGAGCGCCTCTGTCACGTCGCCGAGGCTGCGCATGGGCGGAGACTTGCAGTTCACCCAGTCCAGTTGCAGCCCCCGCCTGATGCAGTGCTCGTGGGTGTCGATGAAGCCTGGGAGCATCAGCCTCCCCTCCAGGTCTATGACCTTCGTGCCGCCGTTGGCGAGCTCCTTTACCTGCTTCGTCGTCCCCACCGCCACGATTTTGCCGTCCTTCACGGCCACCGCCTCTGCGACGGTGCCTTTCTCGTCAACCGTGACTAATCTCCCGTTCACTATGACGAGGTCGGCGCCCATGACGCTACTCTTGAAGCCTTCGGGCAAAACTATTCACATGTACATCTCTTGGGTCAAGGTATTAATATCCCCTGCCCCGCAGATGCCTTGAGATGCCGACCACAGGGGTTGTCGCCTTCGTGTGCCTCGGGGACAGCCTCACGGTGGGCTACCATTCGCCCAGCCCCTACGGCGGCTACGCGGAGACGCCCTACACGGACATGCTTGAACCCATGGCCCGCGTCAGGCTCCGGGAGCTGGGGCTCAATGGATACGAGGCGTTCTTCGTCAACAAGGGCATCAACGGTGACAGCACAGACGGGATGCTCGGGAGGTTCCGGACGAGCGTCGAGGCCGAGCGCCCCGACTACGTCATCATATGGGCCGGCATAAACGACCTCTACGCCGGGAGGGAGCTGGGGCAGGTCATGGAGAATTTGATGAGGCTATACGCGAGGACCCTCGAGGCTGGGGCTAGGCCCATAGCGTGTACGTTGACGCCCACGGAGGCGGACGACCGTATGAACTCGCGTATAAGGGGGCTCAACGCCCTCATCAAGGAGCACAGCGACTGCGAGGGGATTAGGACTGTAGACTTGTTCTCCTCCCTCTCCGGCCCCGATGGAAGGCTGAACCCCCTGTACAGCGACGACGGGGTCCATCTCTCGCTTCAAGGCTACGCAGCGGTGGCTCGCACGATGTTCGACGAGGTGGTCTCCTTCATCTTGGAGGAGCTGGCTGAGACCTCGTAGGGTTTATAACGGACCTCAGTATATCCGTGGTGAGGCTTGGGAATGCCTAAGAAGAGAAGTAGCGGAGGACGCAGCAAAGGGGGGAAAGGGCGTTCCGGCATGGTTCAATGCAGCTACTGCGGCGCCCAAGTACCACGAGACAAAGCCAAGAGAACGACCAAGTACACAAGCCTGGTGGACTCGAGGATTCTGAAGGAGCTTAGAGATCAAGGTGCGCAGATCAACCGCACCAAGACAACGAAGTATCTTTGCATAAGCTGCGCCGTACACCGCGGAGTCGTGAAGATCCGGTCAAAGGTTGACCGGAAATTTGTGCCCCGTAGACGCAGGAGAAAGAGAAGCTAGTTCTTCTCGACCCTTTTTTTGAAGTGGAGCGCCCGTTGAGCAACCGTTACGTGAGCCAGCGCTGCAAGTGCCATGACTCCGTAGTCTAACGCACGGGGCCACCGGTATGCCGCAAAGCTGCATGCAGCGAGGAATATCATTCGTTCGGCTCGCTCAAAGAAGCCTACACCCGCCATCTCCACGCCCTCCGCCTCGGCTCTGCTGCGTGTGTAGCTTACCATGAGGCTGCCTGTCAGGGCGAGGAGGCCCGCGGGTAGGCTGCATAATCCTCCGACGGTGATGCCTGAGAGGATCATGGCGTCGCTGTACCTGTCGGCCACCGAGTCGAGGAAGCCGCCGAACCTCGAGGCCCTGCCGGTGCCTCGGGCGAGCACCCCGTCTATCGCGTCCAGGAACCCAGAGATGAGGATGGTCATCGCACCGTATACGAGGTATAGCCTGTTTCCGTCCCAGTCTGCGTAGAGCCAGGCTGAAAATAGAGCGACTGCGAGCCCCAGCACCGTGACTTGGTTCGGCGTCACCCCTAAACGTCCCAGTGGTTTGACTGCGGCCGCCACCGCCTTCTCGAACTGTTTCTTGAGGTTGCTGGACACCAAGTCGAATGTGAATTAGCGCCGTGGTTGGTTTAAGTTTATCCGAGCTGCTCCATGATGCCTCTCGCCGCCACGAGGCCCGTGGCGGCTGCGCCGACGATGCCTCTGCTTACGCCGGCGCCGTCCCCCGCGACGTGGAGGTTGGGTATGCTGGTTCTCAGCCCCTCGTCCGTCTGGATGCGCATAGCGTAGAACTTTATCTCTGGGGCGTAGAGGAGGGCGCTGTCGGCGGCTATGCCGGGCATCACCCTGTCGAGCATCTCCAGGCTCTCCATGAAGTCCATGGTTATCCTCCGGGGGTAAGCCATGGCGATGTCCCCCGGGGT
>JAEHCT010000032.1 GCA_020697635.1 Candidatus Bathyarchaeota archaeon | reverse complement strand
CGGGGTAGAACCAGAGAAAGCGATGAGAGACCTGGCCCATAAGAATACACGCGAACTAGAGATTGATAACGTAGTCTATGTCGACGGTAGAGCTGAAGAGGTTCCTTTAGACGACGACTTCACTGACATGGTTGTAGCTTTAACAGCAGTAATGTATCCCCCAGAAGAGGTTATCCCCAAGTTCATCCAAGAAGCACGACGAGTAATCAAACCCGGCGGCACAATCATATCTGTCGATGTGGCACCCGGATGGTACGGAGGAGAGCTTTCGAGTATAATTGATGATCCAGATGCGGATACCGAGTTAATGGCTAAGCATCGCTTGTTTGTTGATGAAGCTGGATTTTCATATTTTGATGTGGAGCAAACATCCTACTATGGAAGTTTAGAGAAAATAATAGGCACTTATGGGTTTATTTTCGGGGAGAAAGCCATCAATCACATCAAACAGAATAACATTACTTCCATCAAATGGACTTTCAGAGTATATTACATTAATTGCTAGCTATTTGTGGCCTCAGTGTAACTCTGATTCATCACGGTTCAATCTAATGCCTTCACATCATCGGCCATGAGACCAGACGAGGGCCCCGCTTTTTACTGTATCGAAAACGTGGGGCTACTCGATCCTGATCTCGGTGCCCGCGTCGTCCCGCCTCTTCTTCCTGAACACGATCTCAAGGACGCCGTTGGTGTAGTTTGACTTGGCGGTCTTCTCGTCCACCTCTTCGGGGAACTCCAGCTCCTTGTAGTACTTCCTCGTCGGGTTGTCGACGTTTATGGTGAGGCTGTGGTCCGTTGCTTTGAGCCGTATGTCCCTCTTCTCGACGCCTGGGAGCTCCGCGACCACCTTCACGGTGTCGCCGTCCTCGATGACGTCTACGAGGGGCTCCCTCCGCTCCGTGAGGTTCAGCGGGGCCCTACCCTCCCCAGTGAGCCCAGGCTTCATGTTTCCGAACTCTCGTATAATGGGTTTTCCGTCTGGACCGATCTTGACGCTGTACCCGTAGACGAAGGGCCCGTACTCGCGGCGCACAGAGCCGTCGGGCAGCCGGCGCTCCCGGTACATGTCCTCGGGCATCGTGTTCTCCATATCCTTGAACGCCTCGGCCATCTCCTTCTCCATCTCCTCGATCATCCTGTCGATGTCACCGAAGATGCTGGACCTTCGGCCGAACCGCTTGAACCACTCGTCCCAAAATGACACTTCTCTTCATGAGATGAAAAAACGGTGCCCGATATAAACCCTACACCTTAAGAGCGCCTATACGAGGATATTCACCGAATTGACGATCCTCGTCTCGTACAGCGAGATAGCCCTCAAGGGGAGGTACGTGCGAAACCAGTTGGAGAGGCAGCTCGTAGGCCACATCAAGCACCAGCTGAGGAGAGCCGGGTACCCCGATGCCGAGGTCACGCGGAGGTTCGGGCGGGTATACGTGGAAGGCGTCCCCGGGGAGGCCGCCGGCGTGGTCGCCAAGGTCTTCGGCGTCGTGCACGCCATGCCCTCCACCGAGACAACCACCGACTTCGATTCGGTGATAGAAGCCATAGTCGAAGAGTCCAGTAGAGTGATGAGTGACGGAGAAGGTTTCGCGGTGCGTCCCAGGGTGGTGGGCAGCCACCCCTACGGCAGCAGAGAGGTAGCCGTGGAGGCCGGCTCCCAGGTGCTGGAGGCACACGAGTTCAGGGTCCACGTCAACCTGGACGAGCCGGACGTCACCCTCTACGCCGAGGTGCGGGACAAGGCCGCATACGTGTACTCGTCCATTGTTCCGGGCGTGAAGGGCCTGCCCTACGGCTCACAGGGTAGGGCCGTCTCCCTCTTCAGCGGGGGCATCGACAGCCCCGTGGCGGCTTGGATGATGATGAAGCGCGGCCTGGACGTGCACCCTCTCTTCATGGATCAGAGGCCATACGTGGGGCCGAGCTACATCGAGCGGGTCAGGCAGTCGTTCAGAGCCGTAGCCGGATACGTCCCCATAAACGGCTTCAAGCTGTTCTCAGCCCCCATGGGGCCGGTTATGGAGCGGATACTGGAGAGCCCTGAGCCCCGGTACACCTGCATCATGTGTAAGCGCTCCATGTACAGGATAGCGGAGGCTTACGCGTGGGACAACGGCCTCAAGGCCATTGTGACGGGAGAGAGCTTGGGCCAGGTTGCAAGCCAGACCATGGCTAACCTCTTCGTTCTAGACAACGTCGTCTCCATCCCCGTTATGCGTCCGTTGATCGGCCTCGACAAGGTCGAGATAGAGGACATAGCGCGAACGGTGGGCACCTACGACATCACCGCCCGGAAGGTGGAGGGCTGCACCGCCGTACCTTCCAACCCGGCGACCCGATCGAAGATCGAGGTCATAAGTAGGCTGGAAGAGGGGCTTGGGCTGCCAGACCTCTGCAGGGAGGCGGCAGACGCCGTCACAGTGCTAGACACGGTCCAACAGTAACACAGTTATACCTTCACACGCCCCTTTCACGGGATAGAGACCATGTCGAAGATGCGAAGGGAGGCGCTCCAGGACTCCGAGGATATAGACTTCACCGAGGAGAAGGAGCAGTGGAACGAGTACAAGCTAGCCGATGGCACCACCCTCAAGGTGAAGCTCGTGCTCAGAGGCATCAAACGCCTCAAACGCTACGAGCCCGACGGCACACCCATCTACGTCATCAACAGCATCAACGTCGTCAGGGCCGTGGACGTGCCCCCGGGGCTCAAGGCGAAGCCCAAGAAGCCCGAGGTATCACCCGTATAGGTGCCCCGGGTTGAAGCTGGAGCTGGTTGCCCAAACCCCTAACGTTGAAACCATGATAGCGACCAGCATGCTCACCACCACCAGCGGAGCCAAGCCAAGCACACTCTACGACAGGCTCCTCTGTAAACCCGAGAAGGTGAGGGAAGTGGTGGGCCGCGCCGAGGTCCAGCACGGGAACATACTGGAACACAACCGCCTAGTCTGGATGCTTGAGGCCACAGGTGACGAGGTGCTGGAAGCCACCCTGCACACAAGGTTCCTGACTTTCACGAGGCTAGGGGAGACACGGTGGCTTGTCAGCGGCAACCTGCGCGCCGTCGTCGAGTACGCCCAGCAGAGGAAGACGCCGCTCACAGACGCACTCGCGGCCTCCGTAAAGGATGTCGCGCCCGACGTACACGGGTTCCTGGAGGAGAAGAAGAGGTGAATGTCAGGCTCCTAGCCCACACACCGTATCTGGAACTTAGAGACAGGTTCCCGGAGCTCGGTTGGAGGCAGCTACTGCCCCACCTCGCCTACACCTTCGCCGTCGAGAAGATTAGCAGGGCGTGCAGCCACCAGCTGGTCAGGCATAGGGTCGCCTCCTTCAGCCAGCAGAGCCAGAGGTACATCACCGTGAAGAGGCTCAGCGAGCGCGTCGTGACGCCGCCTACCGTGGACGACTCAGAGACGTTCCACGAGCTCGTGGAGAAGGCCAGCGAGGCGTACCAGGGGCTGGTGGAGTCCGGTGTACCCAGGGAGGACGCCCGTTTCGTGCTCCCCAACGCCACCGAGACGAGCCTCCTCATGACGATGGACGGCGCCGCGTTGTTC
Source organism: Candidatus Bathyarchaeota archaeon (assembly GCA_020697635.1). Taxonomy (GTDB): domain Archaea; phylum Thermoproteota; class Bathyarchaeia; order TCS64; family TCS64; genus RBG-16-57-9. The sequence goes on along the minus strand of JAEHCT010000032.1, from coordinate 6,620 downwards.
CACTTCTTCGGGCTGCGCCTCTGCAACAGGGCCCAGTGGGAGATAAGACGTCTCGCCGACGCTATGCTAGACTCGTGTAGGGACGAGGAGCCGGAGGTGTTCGAGAACGCGGGGCCATACTGCTACATGCTGGGGCACTGCCCCGAGGGGCGATTCACCTGCGGCGGCATGGCTGAAGCCCTGGAGAGGTACAAGCCGGATAGGTCGTCATGAAGCTCCTCGGCGACAGGCACATCTTGGTGGACTTGCTCGTAAACATGATGATCCAGGCCGTTGAAGACAAGCACGACGGACTCTAACCCAACCTTATATCGCCACATGGCAACTCAGATACCGTGGATGATTTGTCCGACATCGAATCCCAGATAATGGAGGGGTTCGGCGACACGGTGGACCGCATCGTCGCCACCCCCACGGGAGCCATCCCATTGCTGCGGAAGGGTAGAGGCGGTCCCGTGAAGAACAGGTACACCTGGATGAAGGTGTACGACGAGACTAGGCAACATTACGGAAGGCCCCTCACCCTTCTAGCCGCTGAGAAGCTCAGGGAACATGTCACCCCAGGGAGCCACGTCCTCATAGTGACCAATAGCCACGAGATGGACGGCCCGCCGGGTTCAGCCGTCCTCGCCAGGGCGATCCTCGTGGGGCTCCGCGCCGTCCCCGTGGTCATGGCCAACTATGAGCCAGGCTCCAAGCACCAGAGGGCCCTCACCCAGAGCCTCACGGGGTGCCAAGTGATCCCCGTGCTGTCGAGGGAGGAGCTGACTGGCAGCATCTGGACCCCATACACGGCGTTGGTATACGGCTGGCCAATGATGTCTGTCTCAGAGGCCGAGGAAGCCGCCGAGAGCCTGCTGGACGAGCTCAGCCCCACAGCCGTCGTCACAGTCGAAGCTGTGAGCTGCAACGAGAAGGGAATAAGGCACGGTGCACTGGGCGGACCAAGGAACACCGGCGACCCCGACGAGAGGCTCGTGCGCTGGAACCAGCTGCTGGAGGCCGCGAACAGGAGAGGAATACTCACCGTCGCGACGGGGGACAACGGCAACGAGTGCGGCTTCAACACCATCAAAGACATACTAGTCAGGCACCACGAGTACTGCAGGGACTGCGGCTGCCCATGCCGGGCAGGCATAGTCTCGGCCGCCGGCGCCGAGATAGTCATTCCCGCCACCTCAAGCAACTGGGCCGCCTACGGGATAGAGGCGTGCCTCGCCCGGCTCCTCGGGAACCCGGACGTGATGCACGACGAGCAGACCCACTATAGGACGCTGGTGAACTGCGCAGACGAGGGCATCCCTGACGGCGCCACGGCGATGCCGAGCCCCAGCACCGACGGCTGCAGCCACGAGGCCTGCATGGCCGTGATCACCCAGCTGAGGCAGACGCTCCTCATGAGCATGAAGGAGATAGTCAGGGAATCTCGTTAGCTACTCGTCCCAGTAGTGGTGCCGCGTGCCGTCGCGTAGCCACGCCTCCAGCCCCATCTCCCTGATCCCTCTGAGGTTCTGAAGACAGGCGTCGAGGTGGAGCCCACCCAAGACCGAGGTGAGGGTCTCACATCCTTCGAAGCCGCTGCACTCGTGGCACGCGAAGAAGCCTCTATCCTTGCAGCAGCTCCTCACGATGCATGAGGCCTCCTCATCGGATCTTTCCCGACAAGTCTTGTGGCATTTCAGCTCGCTCATGAACAGAAGCATATCTATCATCTTGTCGTAGTCGCCGAGTTCCTCGGGGAACACGTTTCTCGCGGTCATGTAGAACTTGTATTTGTCCAGCACGTCGAGGAACGAGTCCGCTGCGTCGGCGATGACGCCGGTATACCCGAGGCAGTCACCGCAGTAGATGCCGCAGTAAGTGACCATGTCTGCGCTGGTCATGGGAGCACAACCTCAGTCATCAACCGAACGAGTTACACCTCATCTGATAAACCTTAGCTTCAAGACATCGATGAGAAGAAGAGGGTCTAGTAGCTCTTGGGCTCGGGGTCCCGCTGGAGGCTTCCGACGAGGCAATGGATGCTGCCGCTGTTCCTGGGCCGAATGAGGCTCGGTATGTGGACCTCCACGACTTCGACGCCTATGCTCTCGAACCACTTGGTAGCCTTGGGGTACTGGTCGCTGGTGATTAGCTTCATGGGCTCAAGGACGACGCCGCAGTCGGGGCCCTTCGCGAAGCCGCGTGTGTCTATGCTGACGAGGTCGTCAGGGGGCTTGATGAACTCCCAGCCCATCTCCCGCTTCATCCACTCGGCCAGGTACGGGTCGTAGTAGCTGGCCTCGCCGACGCTGGTGTGGCGGTCTATCATGCTGTAGTGGATGGTTCCCTTCCGTGTGCCGTAGCCTGGGCCCATCCTGATGTCGACCTCATGGTCCTGGGCCTTTATGATGTTGGCGTACTGCTGCTGCCCCCACTCGTTTGCTTTCATCACGCCGGGGTCACCCGTGTTGCCCCGCGGGTAATGGACCTCTATGATGGCGTGCCTCTCGTCGAGCCAGCCACAGGGGCCTCCCTCAGCCATGCCGTCGCCGAAGATCATGCCGACGACGGGGCACCCTATCTCGGCGAGGGTCCGGTAGGTGGGCAGCTCCTCGCCCTTCCTGATGCTGTCGTACATGCGCAGTATGACGTGACCGTAGACGGCGGCGTGGGCCACGTCGTCGCAGTAGATGCTCTTAACCGTATAGGGCGGGTCCCACGGGTCAGGCTTCCTGATGACGACCTCCACCCCCTCTGCCTTGAACGCGTCCACCAGGCTCTCGTGGTGCTTCACCAGCTCCTCCAAGTTGGGCTTCTCGGTCATCCTCCAAGCGTCCCAGCTGGACTCGTGGGGCGGCCACGGCGTGGGGTCACCCACGGACAGGAACTCCCTGCCGGGGCGGTGCAGGAGCACGGTCCTGAGCTTGCCCACCGTGGTGTTGGCCTTCCACTTTCCTCCCCAGTACACGGGCATCTCGTCCTCGAACTCGCTTAGGACCTGGGGGTGCAGCCTGCTATAGACGTCGTGCAGCTCTGCAGCGGCCTTCTTGAAATCGGACATGGACAGGAAATAACGGCTAACGCTTAAAACACCTGCTGCCACCCGGCTTGGTTCTAGCTATATCTGCCATTTAAAGGCTGAAACCTCCGGGACCCCATTAAAAACGTCTCAAAAATCTGCCACATTTTCACTTCCCTCCCTACTCGGCTGGGCTGCGCTCACCTTAAATCAGCTCCCCGCCGGAGAGCCTCTGAGAGCATGGTCCACACCCCCACCGATGACGCCCACCCCGCCGAAGCCTTCGAGACCGCGCTGAACGTGCTGCGGAGGCGGGCCAACCAGCGCCGCGTATCCACGGGCAGCCAGGCCCTCGACTCCCTCATAGGCGGCCTGGAGCCTGGGATGTTCTACCTCTTCTACGGAGGCTCCGAGGAGGAGCAGGTGGACCGGCTCCTCCACAGGCTCGTCTTCGAGGCGGTTAGGCCCAGAGACGGTGAGCCCGGCCAGGCCATATACGTGGTCTGCGGCAACTACAGGCGTAACAGATCCATCATGGACGTGGACTTCCTGGTCTCCCTCGCGGTCGAGGCGGGGCTGGACCCCGAGCACGTGGTCCCGGGGATATATGTGGTCTGCGCGTTCTCCGAGAGGCAGCTCGTCAAGGCCCCGGGCCTCGTGGACGAGATACTGGGGCGCACGGGCCCCGTCGACCTGGTCGCGGTCCAGCAGATATCCAAGATATTCCACGGCCCCCTCGCGGTGAAGCGGGAGAGCCCCTGGGAGTTCACCGGCGTCGTCTCCCGGCTCCGGGAGACCTGCCAGAGGCTCGACATCCCACTGGCGGCCACCTGCCGCCCCGCCGGTAAGAGCCGGAGGGCTCCGCCGCCGGAGGGAGGCAGCTACCTCAGGCACGCGGCCAACGTCATGGTGTACCTGAGGCCGATGCAGGGGGGCCTGCTCTCGGCTCACCTGGTCAAGCACCCCGACTCCGCCCGCAGGGGCCGGGTGGTTTCCTTCAGCGGCGAGGAGGTAAGGTTCTGGGTAGAGTGATGAAGGGCTCCATGCGGACCCGGCTCCAGGAAACCATGGCACAGCTCAAGTCCAAGTACAGGGAGGCCCTCAAAGACGAGGCGCTGCAGGCGGCGTTCGACGAGCTGTGGCCTGTCTGGTCCAGCGAGATGGGGGCCATGATCTACAGCGAGGTGCTCTCCACCCTGGACCTGCTGCTGCTGACGGCGGCGGCGGACAACCGTAGGGAGATAGAGGAGATCAAGCGGCAGCTCTCAGGGGGGCCCCGCGTTGAGGGTTGAGGGATGGCTCCTCGACGTCAGGGTTAGGGGAAGTCAGGCCGCCCTCTGGGTCAGGGAGCTGGGCGGTAGGCGGGTCAGGCTCCTCGACACGTATCACCCGGACCTCTTCCTGGAGCCCGGCGTCGAGCCCGAGCGCCTCATGTACCTCCTGGAGGAGAAGGACGACCTCCCCTCCGTCACCATGGAGCGCAGGGTCTCCTCCATCAAGGACATGGGGGTGGCCACGGTGCTCCGCGTCGAGGTGGACGGCGTGGGCCGGTACCGGAGAGTCGTGTCCCACTTCGAGTCCTCAGAGTACGTGAAGGCCCTCTACGACGTCGACATGACCCACACCCAGAGGTACCTCTGCGACAGACAGCTGATACCCTTCGCCAGGTTGGTCGCCGACGTGGACAGACGCCGCCGGCTGCGAAGCATAGAGTCGTATACGCCGGGCTTCGAGGCGGAGCCGCCCCCCTTCCGGGTGCTGTGGTTCGGCATAGACTGGGGCGAGGACACCGTCGAGGTCGCCGAGCCCGAGGGATACGTGTTCGGCGGCGCCGGCGGCCGCGCCCTCATGGACTTCCTGGAGTACGTCCGGGACTACGACCCCGACATACTGGTGTGCGGGACCCGGGACCTCCACGACCTCCTCAAATACAGCGAAGCCAACCGGGTCCACAGGCTGGGGACGCTGGAAGGCGACGAGGCTAGGCTGTGGAAGGGTAGGCTCCACGTCACCTCCCGGACCTACGAGATCATAGGCCTGGCGGGGGTCACGGAGAGGGTGCAGTACACCCGGGAGGCGCCGCACATGGCTTCCGAGTGGGGAAGCGGCCGCGCCATCGAGAGCAGGCAGTGCTACGAGGCCAGGAGCCGCGGCGTGCTCATACCCAGGTCCGGGGACTTCCAGCCGGTCATGACCCTAGAGGAGATGCTCCGCCTGGACCACGGCGGCCTCATACTGACGCCCGACGTTGGGCTCCACGAGGACGTGGGGGTGCTGGACTTCGACAGCATGTTCCCCAGCCTCATGGTGAAGCACAACATAAGCTACGAGACGGTGCGCCGGGACGCGGGCGAGGGCTTCGTTATAGACTTCACGCGGGAGGCCCTCCAGCGGCGCCTCCACTACAAGTACAGGAGGCGGGGGCTGGAGGAGGGGTCACAGGAGTGGAGGTGGTGCGACGGCCGCCAGAGCGCCCTCAAGAGCATCCTCTTCTGCACCTACGGCTACAGCGGCTGCTGGGCCAACAGATTCGGCAACTTCGACACCTTCATGGAGATCAACAGGGTGGCCCGGGACATCCTCGTGGCGAGCATGAACGTAGCCCGGGAGCACGGGTACAGGGCCGTCTACGGGAACAACGACAGCCTCTTCCTCAAGCGCCCCGGCGCCACGCGGCGCGACTTCGAGGAGCTGGCCCGCGTCGTCACGGACAGGGTGAGGCTCCCCATGTCCGTCGAGAACGTGTTCAGGTACCTGGTGCTGCTGCCCCAGAAGAACGAGCTGGGCATGGGCGCCGCCAACAGGTACTACGGCAGGACCCTGGAGGGCCGCTACGTCTACAGGGGCATAGAGACACGCAGACGCGACACCGCGCCCTACGTCGCGAAGGCCCAGCGGGAGGTCATCGAGGCCCTCCTGGAGCACGGCTCCGCCGGGGAGGTGACCACCGAGGGCGTGGAGCAGGCGTTGAAGGTGCTGGACCTTGCGTGCCGCCGCATCCGCAGGGGCAGGGTGCCCCCCGAGGAGCTACGCATCACGACCACCCTGAGGCGGCGGCCCGGCGAGTACAAGGCCAAGCTGCCTCATGTCGCCGCGGCGGAGGCCCTGGGCATGGCCCAGATGAGGGTCGAGGAGAGGACGCCGATAGAGTACGTCTACGTGGACGCGGGGCACAGCAACCGGTTCCGCAGGGTGCGGCCCGCGATGTACCGAGGCAAGGTGGACGCCGACAAGTACATGGACTTGGTCATGGAGGCGGGGCGCAGCGTGCTGCTGCCCTTCGACGCCGACCTGGACCGGAGCCAAGGGCGGCAGCTCAGCCTCACAGAGTTCACGTGAGCCCGGGGAAACCTTCTATACACTCCACGGCTCATTCAAACCATGTCGTGGTGAACGACGTCATGACTGTGAAGGACGGCGAGCACACAGGGGCCAGGGCCGGGCGGGTTCACCGCAACAGACCCTAGAAGTAGTCCTCCATGAGCCTGCTGACCCAGTCGGGTATCTTGGCGCCGCCTCTCGCGTCGTAAATTGGGAAGTAGGGCTTAATGTCCAGAACCGGCGTGCCGTCGGTGGCGTCCAAGCCACGGACCATCAACCTGTCGTGTTTCAAGCCCAA
>JAEHCT010000031.1 GCA_020697635.1 Candidatus Bathyarchaeota archaeon | reverse complement strand
CAAAAAAAGGAGGCAAGGTCAGAAACTGGGGCGTCATCCTCAGGTTCAGCCTCGTCCGGTCCACCAGCGGCCTCGGCTGGGGCATGAAAGAGAGCCTCATGACCCTCTACATCTTCTACAGGTTCGGGGTGGGCAGCGACGCCCTCGGTCCCATATACTCGCTTAGCAGGTTCCTGAGCATCTTCAGCTACCTCCTCATCCCACGCATGGTGGGCAGGTTCGGCAACATCAACACCATAATCGGGTCACGTATCGCCGCGACGGTGCTCACCACTGCCTTCGCGTTATCCAACACGTACTCCGTCGCCATCGCGCTACTCATCTTGAACAGAATCGTGGTCATGTTCACCATGCCCATCAGGCAGACCTTCGCGTCCGGGATGGTGGACCCGGAGGAGACGGCCACGGCCATAGGCGTCAGCAACTTCGCCAGGATGGGGGTGCGCTCCGTGGCGCCCACGCTGGCCGGGTACATGTTCGACGCCATCAGCCTCTCGATGCCCTTCTTCACGGGGGCGGCGCTGATGGCCGTCAACGGCGTCCTCTACTGGGTGTTCTTCAGTAAGAAAGACTAGGGGCAGAACATGGGCGGCCCCTTCTCCCGCTGCTCCTCCACCCAGGCCTCGAGCCCCATCTCCTTGATCCTTTTCATGTTCTCGACTGCCCTCCTGTGGTGATCCATCCCGTCGCCGGCGAAGGCGTCCAGCTTCTCGCAGATGAAGTCATGGCACTGGAAGCAGTGGTCGTGTCCCTTGCTCCGGGCGCAGAGCATCATCCCGCAGTCTGGGCTCCAGTGGGTTTCGAGGCTGCCCCTGCAGCCCGTGCAGACGATTTCCTCAGGCTCCACCTCTATACCCGGTTCCTCCTTGAACCAGTCTATGATCTCCTCCAGCTTCTCCTCGTCTCCCTTCCTGGCGAGCATTATGTCGCAGACGGTGCAGTTCAAGCTGCAGACCGAGAGGTTCCAGCTGCTCTCCATGGATACATGTAGGGCTTTGCGTCAAAAAACGTTAATGGTTGGATCGCTTTTTATATGGTAGCGTTGATCTCCAGGAAGGACGCCCTGAGGCTCATAGAGGACAGCAGCAGGCGCGACCACATGCTCCTCGTGGGGAGGATCATGGCGGTGCTCGCCGGCGGCCTCGACGGCAGCAGGGGGCTATGGGAGACGGTGGGCGTCCTCCACGACGTCGACTACGACCAGACCACGGAGGACAGGTCGAAGCACGGCGTACTCGCCGCCAACATGCTACGGGGTAAGCTCCCGGAGGAAGCCCTCTACGCCGTGATGAGCCACGACCGCCGAACCGGGGTGAATCCCTTCTCCAAGCTGGATCACAGCCTCGTCTTCGCGGACGCCTTAGCGGTCTTAGCCGAGGAGGGAGGCCTCGAGAAGCCGGTGACGGATGAGGCGCTGGAGGCTGCGTTGACGAAGGTCTCGGCGGAGAAGCCGTGGATCAGGGAAACCCTAGACGGATACCCTTACAAGGACATGTTCAACGCAGCGGTTATCCTCAACATCGTCCTCTAGGCGAAGCAAACTTTTAGGCGGACACGGGTACATCTACCCGGTGACGCGTTGTCCAAGCCATTGACTGTTCACGGCTACACGGAGGAGCAGCTCATGGAGATGAAGCCCGACGACCTCAGGGCCATATTCCATGAGCGCACCCACCACACCGTGGAGGTGTTGATATACCGCATCCTCAACGGGACGCGGAAGATGCCTGAGGGCTTCGGTGTAGTCGCCGAGCACCTGCTCGGTATATGGAAGAAACGGGGGCTGCCCCTCGATCCACCCGACATCCGGTGGTGCATCCGCTACATCGGCCTCGCCCGCAGGATGAGGAACGGCGAGGAGGTGGAGCTCGGGCCCACGCCTTGGGAGAGCTTCACGGAGAACGAGGCGGAGACCGTGGAGAGGCTCATCCTCGGCAGGAGGAGCATACGCCAGTTCAAGCCGGAGCCTGTGCCAGACGAGATGATCAGGCGGATGCTGAAGGCGGGGCTCTACGCGCCCCACGGCTGCAACGTAGGCTGCACTCGGTTCCTGGTGCTCCGTGACCCCGAGGAGCAGAAGCTGGTGAGGAGCGACATACCCATCGAGAACTGCGTCATGATCGTTGTGCTCCAGGAGCTGAGCATGTACAAGACGTTGCGGTTCGACGAGTACGTGCCCCAGAACCTCTACTTCGACGCCGCTGCCGCGGCCGACCACATCTGCCTCATGGCCCACGCCCTGGGCCTCGGCAGCTGCTGGCTGACCCACGGCGAGGAGACCCAGAGGCGGCTACGGGAACACTTCAACCTGTCGCAGACCATGACAAGCAGGAACCACATAATCATCGGGTGGCCCGGCGAGGAGACCATCAAATCCGAGAGGATGAGCCTAGACGAGGTCATCCTAAACTAGATGAGTGAAGACTATCCGGGCCCCTATCCCGATGAGGGCCAGGCCGCCCATTATCTGGGCTTTTTTACCGAACGCCTTACCGGTCCTGTTGCCGACCAGGAGCCCCACGAAGGTGAACAGCAGCGTCCCCGCGCCCATGAAGAGGCTGGGCACCAGTATGGGGAGATCCTCCAGTCTGAAGCTGAGGCCCACGGCGAGGGCGTCGATGCTGACGGCCACGGTGAACATTATGAGGTTGGCGGTGCCCAGTATCTCGCTGGGGTCCACCTCGCCGTCCCCGTCCAGGCCCTCCTTTATCATCCTGCCGCCGACGAAGAAGAGCAGCAGGAACGCCACCCAGTGGTCGTAGCTGGATACGAGGTCCACTATCGTGGAGCCGAGGAACCACCCGAGGACGGGCATGACGACGTGGGCAGCGCCGAAGCTTATGGACATCCGCGTGGCGTCGCTGATCTTTATCCTGCCGAGGCCGAACCCCGTGACGGTGGCGACGCTGAACGCGTCCATGGCTAGGCCTACCGAGAGAAGAACCAGTGAATAGACATCGATCCCTGTCTCTAGAGCCATTCTTCGAAAGACATCGACGGCCCGGTTTAAGTTTTACCACAAATTATAGACCCAGACTAAACAATCAGAGACACCCACGGCATTCGTTAGTTTTAACCCCTCAAAGGACATCCTTCATCTGATAGATCATGTTGAAGGATAAGGCATGGAGGTGGATCGATGAGCACAGGGACGAGTTCATCGAGGTAAGCGACAGGGTCTGGGAGTACGCGGAGCTTGGTCTCGTCGAGTTCAAGAGCGCTGAGCTCCACGCTGAGACCCTCGAGAGACACGGGTTCAAGGTGAACTCGGGTGTAGCCGGGATGCCCAGCGCCTTCGTGGCCTCCTGGGGGAAAGGGAGACCCGTAATAGGCTTCATGGGCGAGTACGACGCGTTGCCGGGGATCAGCAACAAGGCCGTACCATACAGGGAGTGGCTGGTGGAGGACGGGCCCGGTCACGGCTGCGGCCACAACGTCCACGGCACCAGCGGCTTCTTGGCCGCCATAGCCACCCGGTACGTCATGGAGGAGGAGAGGCTCCCCGGCACGGTGAAGTGCTTCGGCAGCCCCGCCGAGGAAAACTACGACGGCAAGGCCTACATGGTGCGCGCAGGCAGCTTCGATGGAGTTGACACGTGCCTGAGCCACCACCCCAGCAGCATGAACGTCGCCGGTCTCGCGTCCAGCAACACCGTGAACAGCGTCAAGTACGAGTTCTTCGGCAAGACCGCCCACGCCGCGGGCAGCCCCGAGCAGGGCCGCAGCGCCTTGGACGCGATAGAGCTGATGAATATTGGTGTAAACTTCCTCAGGGAGCACATAATCCAGGACGCGAGGCTCCACTACGTGATAGAGCAGGGCGGCGGTCAGCCCAACGTGGTCCCCGACTACGCCCGCAGCTGGTACTACATCAGGGCCCCGGAGAGGGATCAGGTTGACGCCATCTACAAGCGTATCAACAAGATCGCCGAGGGCGCCGCCCTGATGACGGAGACGGAGCTCAAGATCGACCTCATCGCCGCCATCTACAACAAGATACCCAGCAGGGCCCTCAGCGAGCTGGTGACCGCCAACATGCGGCTGGTGGGAGCCCCCGAGTGGACCAAAGAGGAGCTCGGCTTCGCGGCCGAGATCGCCAAGACCCTCGACAAGCAGAACAAGATCAACAGCCTCCGCAAGAACAAGGTACCTAACTGGGAGAGGTACGTGGACGTAGACCTCATGACGGACATACTGGACGCTTGGAACGACGGCGAGATCAGCCACGGCAGCACCGACGTGAGCGACGTGAGCTGGCAGTGCCCCACCATGGAGTTTAGCACCGCGTGCAACGTCCTCGGTGCCCCAGGCCACGACTGGAGGTTCACCGCCGTCAGCGGCATGAGCATAGGACACAAGTCGCTCGTATTCGCCGCCAAGACCATGGCGGCCAGCGCCCTGGACTTGTACACGAAGCCTGAGCTGCTGGAGAAGGCCAAGGATGAGCACTCGGAGCGGCTGGCGGGGCGCAAGTACACGTCGCCCATACCTTCCGAGGTCGAGCCGCCCCTAGAGATCGCTATGGAGGCGTGGGAGAAACTAAAGGGGAAGCGGGAAGTATGAGCACCGTAACGATAGCCCACCTATCGGCTGCGCCCGGCGAGAAGGCCAAGGGGTTCCTGGACGCCGGCACCACCAGCGTCAACACCTACAGGGTGCCCCTGGCCGTCATCAACGGCGCCGAGAAGGGCAAGACCGTCGGCATAATAGGCGGCACCCACGGCACCGAGTTCGCCAGCATAGAGGCGGTCATCAGAGCCATCAAGGCTCTCGACCCCAAGAAGATGCGGGGCACCGTACTCGCTGTCCCCGTCCTCAACGGCCCCCAGTTCGAGCACAAGACCATGTTCCTCAGCCCCTTCGACCAGATGAACCTCAACAGGGTATTCCCCGGCGACCCAGGGGGCACCCTGAGCCAGCGGATAGCCCACACGGTCTACGATAGCGTCATCAAGAGGTGCGATGCGTTGATGGACTGCCACGGTGGGGACGTCAACGAGGACATCCACAACTACGTCATAGCCGGCAAGGGGGACGACGAGGAGGTCAACAAGATGGCCCTGGACATGGCCCGTTGCTTCCCCACCCGGTTCATCACCCTGTTCCCAGTGAGCCCCACCGGGATGACCATGTGCGCCCAGAGCAGGCTCGGCATACCGTGCATCACCTCGGAGTCAGGCACACCCTTCCCCGTGAGGGAGGGCGAGATAGTGTTCCACCATGAGGGCATAATGAACGTGCTCAGGTACTTCGGGGTCATCGAGGGGAAGCCCAAGCTGGTTGAGCCGGTGATAAGCAGCGGCAGCACCAGGCTCAGGGCCGTGGAGGGCGGCATATGGCGGCCCGCGGTAACCACGGATCAGACGGTGAAGGCCGGGGACGTGCTGGGCGTGGTCACAGACCTCTTCGGGGATGTCAGGCAGACCGTCAAGGCCCCTCGGGACGGGGTGGTGGGTATGATGAGGTGCTTCTACTCCGTGAACTGCGGGGAGCTACTGGTGTCCATAACCACCCTGGAGTGAAAGGGGCTGGGGGCCCCTTTTTTACTCTGGGGGCACTACCATGTACTTCTCGAAGAGGCCGAGGTACTCGTCGATGGCGACGCTGTCCCTGTCGATGAGGTTGCTCATGCCGCTTAACATGGAGTGGTGGCGCCGCTCCTCGTCCAGCAGGTAGCCTAGGAACGCGTTGACGCGGTCGTCCCGTGTCTGGCCCACCATCTCCTCCAGCCGCTTGATCATCTCCGCCTCGACGGCTACGTGCTGCTTTATGTCCTGGTGGAGGCTGACGGCGGGCCCCATGTCCACGTCCAGTCTCAGAGGCACCGAGCCTGCGTCCACGTCGATGAGGGCCTGGCAGACGGCGGCGTGTTTCCTGCTGTCGTGGAGTATGGCCTCGAGCAGCGCCTTGATCAGGGGGTGTTCCAGCTGCTTCATGGACTCTGCGAGTCTGTCGGCGTGGCTCAACTCGATCATCTTCTGCTTCCTGAGAAGCTCTACAAGCTCGGGCATAGAAACCAAATAGACCGTTAACCCGGGGGAATATATTGTTTGATGCCCCTCGCTAAGCTTTTACATTTATCCACATCATTCAATATGATAGAAATGGTTAAGGAGACAGCGTGGAAGTGGATCGACGACCACCGCGACCGTTTGACGGAGATGAGTGACGAGATCTGGGGCTACGTCGAGTACGGGCTCTGCGAGGACAGGAGCAGCAGGCTCATCGCGGACGAGCTCAAGAAGCATGGATTCGAGGTTAAGCTGGGGGTCGCGGGTATGCCCACCGCCATATCAGCAGAGTGGGGCAAAGGGGTGCCCGTTATAGCCGCCCAGGGCGAGTACGACGCCCTGCCGGGGATCAGCAACAAGGCGGTTCCCTGGAAGGAGCCCCTCGTGGAGGACGGCATGGGCCACGGCTGCGGCCACAACATCCACGGAACCTCGGCCATGGCGGCGGCCATAGCCGTGAGGTACGCCCTTGAGAAGCACGGGCTGGAGGGCACCATCAGGTTCTACGGGACACCAGCCGAGGAGAACTTCGGCGGCAAGGTCTTCATGGTCTTGGACGGCCTCTACGAAGACGTGGACGCCTGCATCAGCCACCACCCCAGCGACATGAACGTGGCGGGGCTCAGCAGCAGCAACGCCACCAACGGCGTCAGGTTCCACTACTACGGCAAGACAGCGCACGCCGCCGGCAACCCCGAGATGGGGCGTAGCGCCCTCGACGCCGTCGAGCTGATGAACATAGGCGTCAACTATCTACGTGAGCACGTGATACAGGAGGCCCGCATCCACTACGTCATAGAGAACGGTGGCGGCCAGCCCAACGTGGTCCCCGACTACGCCAGCAGCTGGTACTACGTCAGGGCTCCGCGGAGGGACCAGTTGAAGCCCATCTTCGAGAGGATCAAGAAGATCGCCCAGGGAGCCGCCCTGATGACGGAGACCGAGCTCAAGGTAGACCACTCGGGGGGCCTCTACAACCTCATTCCCAGCAGGAGCCTCAGCGAGGTGGTGACGGCCAACATGCGGCTGGTGGGAGCCACCGAATGGACCAAGGAGGAGCTGGGCTTCGCAGCCGAGATCGCCAAGACCTTCACCAAGGAGAGTAAGATCGACGGCCTCCGCAAGGACAAGGTGCCCGACTGGGAGAGGTACGTCGACGTGGACCTCATGACCGACATCCTGGACCCGTGGAACGAGGGGGAGACCAGCCCAGGCAGCACGGACGTAGCCGACGTGTCATGGGTCACCCCGGCCATCGAGTTCGGCACCGCCTGCAACGTCCTCGGGGCACCGGGGCACAGCTGGCAGTTCGTCGCCTGCAGCGGCAGCAGCATAGGCCACAAGAGCCTCATATTCGCGTCGAAGACCATGGCGGGGAGTGTCCTGGACCTCATGACGACCCCCGACCTGCTGAGGAAAGTCAAGGAGGAGCATGAGAAGCGCCTAGGAGGTCAGGTCTACAAACCCGTCGGCGACCCAGACAGGAAGCCGCCGCTGGAGCAGGCCCGGAAGATAGCCGAGAAGCTCAAGGGCAAGGCCTAACCCCCCCTTTATCACCAACTTCTTACAGTCTAGCTGCGAAATAGACTCGATGGACCTGGAGAAGCTAGCCAACTACCACCTCTGGGCGAACGACAGAGCCAGAGAGATCATACGAGGCCTGAGCGAGGAGGAGTTCACCCGGGACGTGGTGCCGCCCTTCGGCAGCGTCAAGCGCCTCTGCATCCACATGGTCATGGCTATCGAGTATAACCTCCTGAATAGGGTGCACGGGGAAGAGGTGGACCCCTACGAGATGGACGACGAGCTGAACGCGATGCCCGTCGACGAGCTGATGAACCGCTGGAGAGAAGCAGACATCCGGCTCAAGGACTACGCTCTCGGATACGCCGACCACGTGGCGGTGTTCCCCAACTTCCTCGGCGAGAGAGAGATGCGGGTGGGCCACGACGACTACTTCACACAGTACCTGATACACACCGCTTACCACAGAGCCCAGGTGATGAGCGCCATAAGGGCCCTGGGCAGGGAAGGAGTGGGCACAGACTACCTCTTCTATCTGTCCCACCTAGCCAGCCAGCCAGGCCGGATCACCTAGTTTTTTTATCCATTAAACCTTACTTCTCTCCATGTTGAAAGAAAAGGCATGGAAATGGTTGGATGAGAATAAGGACGAGTTCATCGAGGTGGCTGACAAGGTCTGGCACTACGCCGAGCTGGGCCTCGTCGAGACCAAGAGCAGCAAACTCGTAGCCGATGTTTTGGAGAGGCACGGCTTCGACGTCCGGCTGGGCGTCGCCGGCATGCCCACGGCCATCTACGCCATGTGGGGCGACGGGGAGCCTATGATAGGTTTCCAGGGAGAGTACGACGCCCTACCAGGCATAAGCAACAAGGTCAAGCCCGAGAAGGACCCGCTGGTCTCCGGCGCCCCCGGGCACGGCTGCGGCCACAACGTCCACGGCGCCACGGCCCTCGCCTGCGCCGTAGCTCTCCGCCACGTGATGGAGGAGGAAGGGCTCCCCGGGACCTTGAAGTTCTACGGGACGCCCGCCGAGGAGAACTACGGTGGCAAGGTCTTCATGGTCAGGGACGGCCTCTACGACGGTCTCTCGGCGTGTCTCAGCCACCACCCGAGCAGCATGAATGCCGCGCGGCTCTCAAGCAACAACGCTGTGAACGGCGTCAAGTTCATCTACAGGGGGAAGACGGCCCACGCAGCGGGGAACCCCGAGATGGGGCGCAGCGCACTGGACGCGATAGAGCTGATGAACATAGGCGTCAACTATCTACGGGAGCACGTGATAGCCGACGCCCGTATCCACTACGTCATTGAGGAGGGAGGCGGCCAGCCCAACGTGGTCCCCGACTACGCCCGGAGCTGGTACTATATTCGGGCGCCTGAGCGGGGCCAGCTGGACCCCATATACGCGAGGATAGTCAAGATCGCCGAGGGGGCGGCCCTCATGACTGAGACCGAGCTGGAGGTCCAGTTCATCGACGGTCTCTACAACAAGATTCCATGTAAGGGCCTCGCGGATCTGGTGGTCAGGAACATGAGGGAGGTAGGCGCGCCAGAGTGGAGCGAGGAGGAGCTGGTGTTCGCCGCCGAGATCGCCGGACACTTCAGCAAGCAGAGCAAGATCGACGCCATGCGCAAGGCGAAGGTCCCCAACTGGGAGAAGTATGTCGACGTGGACCTCATGACCGACATAATGGACCCGTGGGGGGAGGGCGAGACCAGCGCCGGCAGCAGCGACGTCGGCGACGTCAGCTGGGTCTGCCCCACCCTGGAGTTCGGCACCGCGTGCAACGTCCTCGGCGCCCCAGGGCACAGCTGGGCCTTCGTCGCCTGCGCAGGCAGCACCATCGGCCACAAGAGCCTGGTCTTCGCCGCCAAGACCATGGCCGGCGCCGCCATAGAGATACTCTCAGACGAGAAGCTACGCAACGGGCTCAAGAAGGAGCACATGGAACGGCTCAAGGGCAGAACCTACGAGACGCCTCTCCCCGATGGACTCCAGCCGCCTCTGGACATAGCCCAGGAGAACTGGGCGAAGTCCCCCAAACAATAACCATTTTTTCTACCAACCGACCACCGAGATTTGAAGACGCCTATACGGTTCAGGGGCGGACATTAGGCTTCGACTCAGCCAACACCACGCCACTGGAGCTACGTGTAGAGACCCATGCTGTCCAGCTCGCCCGATACGTCTCCTAGGCCGGCTTCCTTGAGTTTACGTTTCGTGGGGACGCCTGTCGTTGGGTTCCATCCTCTCAGGGCGTAGAACTCATCTAAGAGTCCTCTCAGGTCATCGCTCCGCAGGCGCCTCCCCTCGAGGTCCATCCCTTGGAACTCGTGGTCGTGGAGCCAGTCGTCCTCCCTCCGCCGCCCCTTCCTGCAGGCGATGGCCCTCTCCAAGTCGCATAGGGCGTCCATCATGCCGTAGAGTTCCTCTTGGGTCCTCTCCAGGCCGGTCACGGCCTTCAGAAGTTTGCTTCCGACCTCGTCGTCGCCTTTCTGATCCTCAGTGTACCCGGAGTACCAGAGGGGGTACTTGAAGTCGCAGAGGGGGATGCAGTCGAACTCCATCGCCATGAGCATCCCGAAGTTCGCCGCTTCGGCTTTGTACCCCGTGGTGTACTGGTCGAAGGCCTCCCGGGAGCCCATCCACTTCTCCGCCATGGGGCCCGCTAATCTCCAGTACTCGTCGGAGCCGTACTCGACCCCGGGGACCCGCATCATGC
>JAEHCT010000311.1 GCA_020697635.1 Candidatus Bathyarchaeota archaeon | reverse complement strand
TGAACCGCGTCATCCATGGCCCTCCGCTCGACGGGGAAAGGCACCCCGTCCTTGCCGCCGAATGCGAAGTTGAACCTGACCGGGTCGCGCCAGCTGGCGCTGTCCCCGTGGCCCAGCCCCGCCACCCGAGCGCGGCCCCTAACCGTGCCGGGCCCGACTCCCCGCATGGAGACAAGCTCCTCGTAACTGCGAGGCTGGAAGTTGTACGCTGCTCTCACCGCGTCCCAGTTGACCGACCGGGGCATCACGAGGGACTTGTGGCCCGTCCATCCGTCGAGCCTTGACTGGCTCTCCGGCAGAGGCTTAACCAGCATCCGTCTGAGCCTTTCTGGGTTCTCCCTGACTATGTCGACGCAGGTCCTCTGGCTCTCGGTGCTCTCATTGCTGGTCATGTTGAGCGCCTTGTCTAGACGGGTCTCGCAGAGTATGGCTCCCTGGGGCTCCAAGATGAAGCCTCTGTGGTCGAGGCCCCAGTGGTAACGCCTCGCGTTGGCTAGTCCCTCGTTTATCCCCTGCTGGACGACGATCCAGTCCCCGTCCTCGGTGAACATGAGGCAGTGGTGGTAGAGCTGGTACCCGTCCTGGACGAGGCTGTTGTCGACCTTGGCGGCCATCCTGCTGGCGTATACGAGGCTGTCCACCCTCCAGCCGCTGATGCCGAAGACCTGCCCCTTCTCACGTATCTCCTGGGGCGTCTTGAGGCTGGTTCTGCCTTTGCCGCCACACACCGTGACGCCCACGTTCTCCCTGTCCATGGCCTCCTTGAGGGCCCCGCAGGTCACTGTGGTGGTGCCGCTGCTGTGCCAGTCGTAGCCCAGGACGCAGCTCAGGCTCTGGAAGAACCAGGGGTCGCTCAGTCGCTCCAGGAGCCCCCTGCGTCCGTACTCGTCTACCATTATGTCCACGATGCACTCCGCCATCTGCACCATGCGGCTGAACAGCCACCTAGGCGCCTTCCCTCCGTGAAGAGGCAACACGGCGGAGCCCGTGTATCCCATGTGAACCGCGGAGCCGAATAGAGTTAAAACCGTTATCCACCGCCTTCAAGGTGGGACGCGACTGAAAGTGCTAAAAGCATTAGCGTCTCTGGATTCACCAATGGAAGCACCAACCCTCAAGGACGTCATCCTGGCGCGGAACAGGATAAGGCCTTATCTCCTCAAGACGCCCTTCCACACCTACCCGACCCTGAACGAGTACCTGGGCTGCGAGGCCTACATCAAACACGAGAACAACCACCCTACGGGAGCCTTCAAGATCAGGGGAGGAATAAACCTCATCAGCCAGCTCCCAGAGAAGGAGAGGGAGCGTGGAGTCATCACGGCCAGCACCGGCAACCACGGCCAGAGCATCGCCCTCGCCAGCAAGATTTTCGGCGTAAAGGCCATCGTGTGCGTCCAGGATGGCGCCAACCCCACCAAGGTCGCGGGCATACGGAGCTATGGCGCCGAGATCGTCGAGCAAGGCAGGGACTTCGACGACGCAAGGGTGAACGCCGAGCGACTGGCCAGGGAGCGCGACTACAGGTATATCCACAGCGGCAACGAGTCCCTCCTCATCGCAGGCGTAGGCACCATGGCTCTTGAGATGATCGAGGGCCAGCCCGACCTGGACTACGTGTTCAGCCCGGTTGGGGCGGGCACCAACTGCGCAGGCGTCGGCCTAGTATACAAGGCGTTAAGCCCCGAGACCAAGCTGGTCGCCGTC
>JAEHCT010000030.1 GCA_020697635.1 Candidatus Bathyarchaeota archaeon | reverse complement strand
GTGCGCCACCGCTCCGCGCCGCTCCGGCTCCACGGCGGCTTTACTGTGCTGTATCTCGGTTCCACATCGGGGACAACGAACTACCTCGTCTGAGACCTCTAAGCCGCAGCGTGGACAGTAGGGCAGCTAAGACACCACGCTTAGATGTCGTACATGTAGAATTAAACCTTTCAACGCCTCTGCTTGGAGACGGCTCTCGCGGTCAGCCTTACCGCCTCCTCACTACTGTATCTCGGGGCCCACCCGAGCCGGTGCAGAGACGCCGTGTCCAGCTGCATGAGCTTAACATCTCCCTTCCACCCTCTCCCCCCGTCGACGCCACCCGTCAGACGTATCATGGCTTCGGGCTGTCCTGCCTCCTCCTTAACTATATCAGCTATCTTGAGCACGCTGGTCCTGTCCACGCTACCGATATTGAACACCGCGACCTGCTCGACAGACTCTTCGCCCTTCAGAAAACCGTCGACGCAGTCATCGATGTACAGGTAAGACTTGGACTGGGTGCCGTCCCCCAGCACCTCAAGCTCCCCGGGGTTATCCCTGAGCTTCCCGACGAAGTCCCAGATGACGCCGTGGTTGCTCCTGGGCCCCACGACATTCGCCAGTCTATATATCACTGCCTTGAAGCCGTACATGGACGCGTAGGCGCTGATGAGGGCCTCGCAGGCCAGCTTGGATGCCCCGTACATGGATATAGGCTTCGTCGGCCCATACCCCTCGGGGGTCGGCAGGACGGTTGCCTCACCGTAGACGGTGCTCGTGGAGGCGAAGACGAGGAGCTCGACACCTCCCCGTTCAGCGACGGCCTCGAGAAGGCTGTACGTCGCCTCGATGTTCTGGCGGAAATGCTCCTCGGGGCCAGCCTTGTTGGCCTGGACCTCAGGGTTCGCCGCGAGATGAAACACCTGGCTGCACCCCTCCACAGCGTCCATGGAACCGTCCCTCTCAAGGAGGTTCCCCTCGGTGAACTCGAATCCCGGGTGGCCCATCCATCTCTCGAGGTTGCTCAGCGAGCCGGAGGCAAGGTTGTCGATGACCCTTACCTGGTTTCCCGTCTCCATGAGCCTGTCCACCAGATGGCTGCCTATGAAGCCGGCTCCGCCTGTAACGAGGACCTTCATGTGTGTCCAAATGAGAAGCGCGGGGTAATCATAAGAAGATTATCTTCGCCGCATGGAGGGGTAGACGAACAACGATATCACCACCTGCGCCCCGACGAAGACGAGGAAGGCGGAGAACAGTATTCTCCACGTGAACGCCGCCGTCCCGAAGCGCTGGATCAGGTACACGATGAAGAAGTTGAATACGCCTCCCACGACGTCCTGGGTGGCGCGCCAGCTGTTCCACCCGGAGTAGTACCTTATCACAGCGGATATGAGGCTCCAGGTCCCCATGGCCGTGAAGAACCAGTAGAGCGGGGGCAGGAGCTGCCCCGGGACAGGAGTCAACCCAGATGTGCTCCAACTGCGGACCCACTCGAAGAGGACGTGGTGGATTCCCGGGTAGTTCAACGCGATGGTGGCGACCGCCAAGAGGAAGACGCCGAAACCCACGCCCTCCAAGGCATCACTCCGTTCACCCCACTCGTCGAACTTGGGCCAGTCGACGTCAACCGAGCGGCGGATGGGACGGTCGAACCCGAAGCCACGGAACGAAGCCCCGCCCCCGCCTCGCGCGACGTAGGCCCCAGACACGCCGTCGGTGAACTTGTCCCTGGGGTCGTCGGTTAAGGCTAAACCCATGACGACGTCGATGAACAGCATAAAGCCGTGGACCTTGGAGACGTTCCTCGTGAACGCGGCCGTGAGGGATGGCTTACCGCCGTTCGGCGCCTCCACCCTGAGGCCCAGCAGCTGCTTGCCCAGCGAAGCCCCGTACATGTACTCCATAGCCGTGAAGTAGATCACCTGCCCAGCCCCGAGTATGAAAGGCAGCCGCCAGACACCCACCCAGTCCAGCTCCCCCGAGAAGATAGAGCCGATCCACAGAGGCACGTAGGCCAGTAAAGCAAGCAACGCCCCTAGCGCGCCGACTATGAATGAATCTATGGCATACGCGATGACCCGCGTGACCCACAGAGTCTGCGCCCCGACATCGTGTCTCAGCCTGTTGAACCCCGTGTCTCGCCGGGGGGAGCCTAGGCTAATACCGCATCTCCTGCAGTACGAGTCTTCCTCGTCGTTCCGCTCGCCGCAGCTTGGGCAACGCACCATGAATAATCATTGAGGATGAACAGAGGCCTCGATTTAAACCCTGACCTAGGCTGGCTTGGAGTCGAACCTCCACTTGAGGTCGAACATGGCGCCAAGCGCCCTGGCGACGCCGGGGTGGAACGTTAGAGCCGCCTCCCTGAGGAAGAACGGGATCCCCTCCTCCTCCACTAGGAAAAGCGCCTTGCCGCCGTCCGCCGGGTCCACGACGCAGCCACGGATCTCCACCTCGTCGGAGAACCTCACCTCGCATCCGGACTCGAACGCCGCGCGTATGGCGCCGAGGATGGCCTCCTGTTTCTCCCTGTCCGACTCGCTTAGGGTCTCCGGGGACCTCATGAGTATCATGACGGATACGCCCCGGCTCAGGGCGTCCGCAAGGTCTTCCTCCACCTGCCTGAAGTACTCCATGGCCCTGGTGGAGATGAGCAGCGTCTCTTTGGCTGACCTGTAGAGCTTGCGGGTCTCCTCTATCGAGACGTCTCCGACGCTGACCACGCGTATGAGGCTGGTCCGCTGCTCGCTCGCCCCAGCCTTCAGGTACATCTCGGCCGCGGCCGACTCGAACTCACTCCGATAAGACTCCACGACGCTTAGCCGCCTCCTGACCTCCTCCCGGGAGACCGATACCAGTGCGTCGGCTATCTCATCCGGCGAAAGGGGGGCGTAGAGAGCGGGGCGGCCCGGCCTCATTATTAGAAGCCCCTTCTGGCTCAGCTCGTCCAGCACACCGTAGATCCGGGCGTTGGGCACACCGCTAGCCCTGCTGATGGTGGTTGCCTTGGTCTCGCCTAGGTACATGAGGTGGGCCAAGGCTGTGGCCTGGTACTCGTTGAGCCCCATGTTCATGAGGTTGTACTTTACCTGGTTTACCTTGGGCTCCATCGTATTCCTCTATGTGTTTAGGTTGTCCATATGTCTACATAAGTTTATAAACA
The DNA here is from genome assembly GCA_020697635.1 of Candidatus Bathyarchaeota archaeon. Classification (GTDB taxonomy): domain Archaea; phylum Thermoproteota; class Bathyarchaeia; order TCS64; family TCS64; genus RBG-16-57-9. Next base: position 7,269 of record JAEHCT010000030.1, on the reverse strand, counting down.
AAAAACTTACTATCTTCAAGTAGTAATATCCATTACTGGATGGTGTTACAGGAGAAAGAAGCATGAACGTAATGATAATGGGGATGGACGGCTACCTGGGCTGGGCCCTCGGCATGTACCTCCGCGGCAGAGGCCACGACGTCTGCGGCGTAGACAACATGAGCAGACGAAGGAACGTCCACGAGGTGGGCAGCTGGAGCGCAACACCCATCAAGACGATGAAGGAACGTCTCGAAGCCTACAAGAAGGCCACAGACCGCGACCTCAGGTTCTACAAGGGCGACCTCACGGAGGAGAGCTTCGTGGACCTCGTCGTGAAGAAGGAGAAGCCGGACTGCATCGTCCACCTTGGCGAGATACCCAGCGCACCCTACAGCATGATAGATGCGTCCCACTGCAACTACACGCAGATGAACAACATCGTCGGCCACAACAACATACTCTTCGCCATGAAGGACCACGTTCCTAAGGCGCACTTACTCAAGCTGGGCACCATGGGCGAGTACGGCACCCCTGACATCGACATCCCGGAGGGCTTCTTCGAGATCGAGTACAGGGGACGCAAGGACAAGCTGCCTTTCCCGCGTCAGCCCGGAAGCTGGTACCACCTGACAAAGGTGCACGACACCTGGAACCTTATGTTCGCCAACAAGATCTGGGGCATCGCGGCCACGGACGTGATGCAGGGCGTCGTCCACGGCGTCAAAACGGAGGACATGGTGAACGACGACCTCCTGACACGTTTCGACTTCGACGAGTGCTTCGGCACGGCAATCAACAGGTTCTGCGCACAGGCAGTAGTCGGGCACGATCTCACCCCATATGGCAAGGGAGGCCAGACCAGAGGCTACCTGGCCCTCCGTGACAGCATGCAGTGCTTCACCATAGCCATCGAGAACCCGCCGGATGAACGGGAGTACCGTGTCTTCAACCAGTTCGAGGAGACCTACAGCGCCAACGAGCTGGCCGAGAAGGTGAGCAAGGTCGCTCAGGAGCTCGGTTTGGAGGGTAAGATATGGAACATACCCAACCCGAGGCTCGAGGCCGAGGAGCACTACTACGAGCCCGACATGAAGCACCTGCCCAACCTAGGTTTCAAGCCCACGTACACCCTAGAGGACGAGCTACGGATCACGATCCCCAAGCTCATGGAGTACAAGGACCGGATCGAGGCAAAGCGTGGATGCATCATGCCCAAGGTCAAGTGGACCGCCTAGGCCCCAACCATTTTTATCACCTAAACATAGTATTTGAGGGACATCCATGAGGATTGCCGTGACGGGGGGAGCCGGGTACATCGGGTCCACGCTAGTGACGACGCTAGTGAGCAAGGGAGACGAGGTGGTCTCCGTTGACAACGAGAGCATCGGCGACTACAGTCACCTTAAGCAGCACGAGTACGGGAAGAAAGCCGAGTGCGTCGTAGGCGACATCCGCGACCTTGATCTGCTTGTCGAGGCGTGGGAGGGATGCGACGCCGTCGCTCATCTCGCGGCTCTCCCGGGGCTGGTGAGGTGCAACGAACATCCGGAGGAGGCCGTTTCAGTGAACGTCTACGGCACCTACCGAGTGATGGAGGCGGCTAGGAGGCTGGACATCGGGAGAGTCGTCTTCTGCTCTAGCGCGTCCACCTACGGCGTCCCCGTCGAGATGCCCGTGACAGAGGGACATCCGCAGCGGCCCCTCAACCTCTACGGCGTCACCAAGGTGGCGGGGGAGCAGATAGTCAACACGTACTGGGACAACTACGGCATAGAGACGGTGAACCTGAGGTTCGGGAACATATACGGCGTCGGCGTGTTCACCCGCTGGGGCACCGTGATACCCAAGTTCATATACCAGGGGATGGGCGGCGAGTCGTTGACGGTCTACGGAGACGGCGAGTACAGCAGGGACTTCGTCCACGTCCAGGACATCTCGGAGGCCATGATGCTCTCACTCACCAAGGAGGGGATAGGAGGCGAGACCTTCAACGTTGGCGGCGAGACACTGACCATAAACAGGATCGCCAACATAGTCAAGGAGGAGATAGCCGCCGAGACAGGCGGAGCCGCGGAGGCCGTGAACACCGCGCCCAGGCCCGGGGAGACGAAGAAGTTCAGCTACGACCTCACGAAGATACGCGGCGTACTCGGGTTCCAGAACAGATGGACCGTCAGGGAAGGAGTAAGGCAGCTCATCAAATACTGGGCTCAGCAAAGGTGAGCAGACGACCGTGGTGGCTGCAGACCCGACGACGGTTTCAGCGATCATCCCCGCCTACAACGAAGAGAAGACTATAGAGGCAGTCGTGGAGAGCACCTTGCTTTACGTCGACGAGGTTCTGGTCGTGGACGACGGCTGCACCGACGACACGGCACGCATAGCCGAGGACGCTGGAGCGAGGGTCCTGAAGCAGAGGAAAGCAGGCGTCCTGAAGGCAACGGAGCGGGGCCTAAGAGAGGCGACGGGAGACATAATCGTCACCATGGACGCCGATGGGCAGCACGACCCCTCGGAGATACCGCGCCTCATCGAGCCCATCCTGAGAGGCGAGGCCGACCTAGTCATGGGAGTACGGCCCGAGCTGCCGTACATGAGCGAGAGGATGCTCACGTCGCTCACAAGCATAAGAGTGCCCATAGGGGACGCGAGCACAGGGTTCAGGGCCGTCAGACGAGGGATCGCCAGAGAGATGAGTCTACACGGAGCCTGCCTCTGCGGCACCTTCGTGTTGGAGGCCTATCGACGCGGCGCCCGAGTAGCCGGCGTCCCCATATCGATCAAAGAACGGGAAGGCGAGAGAAGGATACAAACGAGCCACATCAGGCAGTTCTTCGCAGTATTATGGGACGTGCTGAGAGGTTAGGAAGGTATTTACGTTGATTGAAGTCAGTAAAGGGATTCAGGAAGTGACTGGATGAATAAGGGAGTTACAGTGTGGTTCACGGGTCTGCCTTGCAGCGGCAAGACCACCATAGCCGACAGGGTCGCCGAGGCGCTACGCGAGCAGGGACACAGGGTCGAACGTCTCGACGGAGACACCGTCCGCAAGGGCCTTACCAGCGACTTGGGCTTCAGTAAGGAGGACCGCGACGAGAACATAAAACGCGTGACCTTCGTGGCGAAGCTCCTCACAAGGAACGACGTCAAAGTTTTAGCGACCTTCGTCTCGCCCTACATTGAGAGGCGCAGGAAGACCAGAGAAGAGATAGGAGAGTTCATGGAGGTCTATGTGAATTGCTCCGTCGAGGAGTGCATTAGGCGAGACGTCAAAGGCATGTATAGGAAGGCGCTGGCGGGCGAGATAACTGGCTTCACCGGGGTGGACGATCCATACGAGGAACCGCCGAGCCCCGAGCTCATACTGGACACGGACAAGGAGACGGTCGAGGAGAGCGTCCAGAAGGTCATCGAAAAGATGGAGAGCCTGGGTTACCTATCGTAACATCCCTCAATCCGGGGTTTTAGGGAAGAAATGGGGTGGGGGAAGGCTAGTCGACTACTATCATGGTGAGGGTGCTGCGGACATGGTTGAGGCGCCTGATCTTCGTGGTGATGACGTCCTTGAGTTTCTGCATCGTGTCCGCTTCTAGGCGTACTACGAAGTCGTAGACCCCGTAGACTCCGTAAACATCGTGTACCTCCGGGATCTCTTTTAGGGCTTTCTCGACCTCGGATCCTTCACCCAGATCTGTGTTGATCAGTACGAATGCAATGCTCATACCTACACCTGTGTGAAAAACTTAGTATCATCTTTTAACGTTTTCCTACGCACAAAATTAGCAGACATTATTCTATATACTTGAGCCATCCGAGTACATACTAGGCCCCCAACGAGCCCCGGCGGTCTTCGTCGTTCGTCGATTTACTGTTCGTCACAAGTTTTAATATGTTTTCCTACCCTGCCGGTTATGAGCGTTTTGAGTCTATACCGTCAGGTTTCAGTGATAGGGGCAGGGATGACGAGGTTCCATCACAGAGTCCACCAGGACAAGCAGGGAAGAGAGCTATTCGTCGAGGCCGCGCTGGAGGCTGCGGAGTCTGTGGACAGAGGCTTCACCTTCGGCGACGCAGACGCCCTCTACCTCGGGTACTTCAGCAGCGATATGTTCGAACGGCAGGGGCACACGGCGGCCTTGATGGCCGACTGGCTGGGGATGAACCCGAAGCCGGCGTACAGGGTCGAGGATGCGTGCGCCAGCAGCGGCGTCGCCGTCAACGCGGGCGTCCAGGCCATCGCGTCGGGCATGTGTGATGTGGTAGTCGTGGGAGGGGTCGAGAAGATGAGGACTCTGGGCACATCGGAGGTGACGGACACCCTCGCATTGGCGGCGGACGCTAACTACGAGGTCGGCGTCGGCTTCACCTTCCCAGGGCTCTACGCGGCAATCGCGTCAGCCCACTTCAACAAGCATGGCTCGACGTGGGAGCAGCTCCAGCAGGTCGCCATCAAGAACCATGTGAACGGGAAGAAGAACCCCAAGGCCCAGTACCAGGAGACCATCAAGGAGATAGCCGACAAGCTGGGTGAGAGGAAGGGGATGAGCTTCCGGGACGAGATGGAGTTCCTCCGCTCGCCTCTGAACCCCGTCGTCGCGAGTCCCCTCAGGCTGTTCGACTGCTGCCCGATCTCGGATGGGGCGGCCGCAGTCATCCTCGCCGCGGACGATGTCGCCGAGAAGTACACCGACACCCCGGTGAGGGTCGCGGGGATAGGCCAGGCGTCGGACACCATGGCGCTCCACGACCGAGACGACTTCACGTCCCTGAGAGCCGCCTGCGTCGCCGCGAGGCAGGCCTATAATATGGCTGGAGTCGAGGCGAGGAGCATCGACACGGCCTGCGTCCACGACTGCTTCACCATCGCCGAGGTGGTCGCCACCGAGGACCTCGGGTTCTTCGCCAGGGGCGAGGGCAGTAAAGCGGCCTCGGAGGGGAGGACGGCGCTGGACGGTGAGATGCCTGTGAACCCAGACGGCGGCCTCAAGGCCAAGGGCCATCCAGTGGGAGCCACGGGTGCCGCGATGGTATATGAGATGTTCAAGCAGCTGCGGGGGCAGGCAGGTGAACACCAGGTCGCTGATGCGGAGGTCGGGTTGACCCACAACGTGGGGGCGGCGGGTGCCACCGTGTCGGTGCAGATATACAGGAGGGGCTGAGATGACGGAGTACACGGTGAAGGCGTACAAGGACCACTTGATGAACGAGGAGCTCGTGGGCGTGGAGTGTAAGAGCTGTGGACACCTCATGCTGCCGCCGAGGCCGCTCTGCAATAAGTGCGGCTCGACGGATCTCGAGTGGAGACGGTACAACGGTGGGGGAGTCGTCGCTGCGAAGACGGTTATAGCGGTCCCGCTGACCAGGTTCCAAGACAGGTGCCCCTACGGGGTCGTCGTCGTCACCCTGGATGAGGGGGTGAGTGTAAGTGGTTACCTGCTCGACGAAGACGTGGACGTCGGTTCGAGGGTGGAGGCCGCCTACATGAAGGAGGAGGACGACGTGGTCCTCGCCTTCAAGGCGGCGTAGCTACTCTCCCTTGAATTCGGGTTTTCTCCTCTCGTTGAACGCGTTTATGCCTTCCATGAGGTCCCGGTAGTTCCATAGGTTGGAGAACTCGTCGGCCTCGGCGTCCGAAGCGGCCTCGAGGTCCTCCAGGTTCACCAGCTTCTTCATCGCCGCCAACGCGATGGGCGGGCCGTCCGCGAGGGCCTTAACGAACTCCTGCACCTTTGCCTCGAACTCCTCCGCTGGGTAGACGGCGTTCACGAGCCCCGCCCTGAGCGCCTCCTCCGCGTTCAGGCGGCGGCCGGTCATCATCATCTCCGCGGCGAGGCTCTTGCCGACCAGCCTCGGCAGCACATATGTCGCGCCCCATCCTGTTATAAGCCCCAGGTTAACCTCGGGCTGCCCGAAGCTGGCCTTCTCCGACGCGATCCTGAAGTCGCAGTGTATGGCGAGCTCGTCTCCGCCGCCTAGGCAGTAGCCGTTGACCGCCGCGACGACGGGTTTTGGCACCTCCATGATCTTCCTGTACGTGTTCTGGCCCAGCTTGGACAGCTCACGGGCGCCTTCGACATCCAGTTTGGGGAACTGTGAGATGTCTGCGCCCGCGCAGAACGCCCTGTCCCCCGCCCCCTTAAACAGGATGCAGCGGACGGACTTGTCTGCTGCAGCCTCGTCCAGCGCCTCGTCGATCATCTCGAGCATCTCGGCGGTCATGCTGTTGAGCTTACCCGGCCTGTTGACGGTGACGGTGAGTACGCCGTCCTTCTTCTCCGTGAGTATGGGCTTTTCCTCGCCGAGCCCCATAGACTTCATCTCGAAGGGGCCTCTTGGCAGGTTGGCGCCTAGCTTCATCGCCGTGTCCACGTCCTCCTTTGATGCTATCCCTTCTGCCACCACCTTCTCGGCCTCCTCGACGAATGGTTTCAATAGGAGCTTCACGTCGAAGCCCTCGGCCTGGTCCTCGGTCACGCTGGGCCGGGTCTCGTAGCCGTAGAATCCCTCACCCGTCTTGCGTCCCAGCTTCTTCGCCTCGTACAGCTCGGTTATCCTCACGCATGGCGCGTAGTCGGAGCCTATGTGTTCCTCGAAGACCTTTAGGATGTTGTAGACGATGTCCATGCCTATCAGGTCGCTGAGCATGAAGGGGCCGAGGGGCATCCCTGCCTTGTGCTGCATCGCTGCGTCGATCTGCTCCACGCCGTACCTGTCGAGGAGCTTCCCAGCTTCGTTGAGGTAGGTGACGAGTACTCTGTTGACTATGAACCCCGGGGCGTCCTTCCTCACCCAGACCGGGGTTTTCCCCATCCTCCTGGCCAGCTCTTGGACTGTTTCTACCGTCGTCTCCGAAGTCTTCTTCCCCTGGTTGACCTCGACGAGCTTCATGATTGCGGGGGGGTTGAAGAAGTGCATGCCTATGAACCGCTTCGGGTTCGGCACAGCCTCGGCTATCTCGGTTATGCTCAGGCTGCTGGTGTTGGACGCCAGCACGGCGTCCTTGGGCGCCTTCGCCGCGGCCTCCGCCCATACCTTGTGCTTTATGTCCATTCTCTCGGGTATCGCCTCGACGACCAGCTGGGCATCCTTCACCGCCTCATCGAGGCCCAGCGTGAAACTTATCCTGGCTAAGGCGGCGTCCATGTCCTCTTGGCTCATTCTGCCCCGGCTCACGAACCTGCCTAGGCTGTTCTTGACGCCGGCTTCGGCCTTGTCGAGGAACTCCTGGGCGATGTCCCTGACCGCCACGTCGTAGCCGGCCACGGCTGCCAACTGGGCTATACCGTG
>JAEHCT010000310.1 GCA_020697635.1 Candidatus Bathyarchaeota archaeon | reverse complement strand
CGCTGAGCATCTCCAGCGCCTTTGGATCAGCGACGCCTGTGCTACACCAGTTCTCGGCTCCCTGGTCCAGCAGCTCCCTTAGCACGTGGGTGCCGTCCCCCAGCCTGTCGTCGTGGTACGCTATGACCACCGGCTTCTTACCAGCCTCAACCATCTTGACGACCTCGGCGACGCCCTCCCTGGCCCCGGGCAGCCGCCTGGTCAGATCCTCCCTGAGGCTCCACATGAGGTCGTGGAGGTCCTGCGCCGCCTCCTCGGCCAGCTCCCTGTCCCCGTCCGCGACGACGAAAATGCTGGCCCCCACGTCCGGGACGTCGGCGTACGCGAAGCCGGGGGCGACGGAGGCGCAGTAGACGCCTCTCCCCTCCCACATGCGGCACCTGTCGTACACCTCCTTCATGGGGTGGAACCCGCTCGCCTGGAAGACGCTGGCCGACGCCATCCTCGGCTTCCTGAACGCCATCACGGGACTGAAGTTCCCTCTGACGGTCTCTATCATGCACCTTGCAGCCGTGTACCCTATCTCGTGGGCGTCCAAGTGGGGATACGTCTTGAGTATGAAGACGGCGTCGGCGGCGTGGGCCATCTCGACGTCCTCGTTGGCGTGGAGGTCGAACGTCACCATGATGGGGACGCCGCCCACCGTCTTCCTGACTCTACGCACTATCTCGGCCTCTGGGCGAGGCACGTTGGTGACCGCCATGGCGCCGTGGAGAGCTAGGAGGACGCCGTCGACCCCCTCCCCGTTCACCTGCTCCTCCAGCCGGCTCACGATGCGGCCGGTGATCACGTCGAAGGCCTCCGTCGTGATCCAGCTGCCGTAGCCGGTCAGCTTGGGCCAGCCCGTGCGGAGTATGCCGACGAGTTCGACGTTCTCCCCGCCCTCGGCGGCCTCCTTGTAGCCGGTGATGTATCCCTTTCCCTCCCCATCGGTGTCGAGGGCGTCTGGGCCGTACCTTATGCCGCCCGCCTCCCAAGCCTCGAGGGTGCTGATCTCGGGGCAGAAGGTTAGGGTCTCATGGCTGAAGCTCGCTACCGCTATCCTCATAGCCTTTCACGGCATGATCTCAGCTACCAAGGATAAAAGCTGAGCCCGGGGATTCGATTAGGTTAAATCGAGTCGCTCCACATTATCCGGTGCAATGAACGTCTTCGATGCCATCAAGACCCGCAGAAGCGTGAGGAAGTACAAGCCCGAGCCGGTCTCCGACGAGCACCTCAAGCAGATACTGGAGGCCGCCCGGCTGGCGCCCAGCGCCGGAAACAAGCAGCCGTGGAGGTTCGTCGTCGTCAGGGACCCCGAGCTGAGGAAGAGGCTCGGAGTCGTCGCCCGCAACCAGACTTGGGTAGGAGACGCAGACGTAATAGTCGCGGCCCTGGCTATGGACCCCAAGAACCCGGAGGTATACGAGCGCTGGGCCGAGCGCGACGTCATGATCGCGGTGGAGCACATGGTGTTGACAGCCTGGGAACTCGGGTACGGCACATGCTGGATAGGCGCATTCCACGAGGACCAGGTCAAGGAGCTCCTCGGGATACCCGAGGAGATGAGGGTGATCAACCTTCTACCGTTAGGTGTGCCTGACCAGAAGCCTGAGCCACGCGGAAGGAAAGCATTCGATGAGCTTTTCCACGGCGACAAGTACGGGAAGAAGCTGGAAACCTAGTCTCCACTAACCCTGTTTTTAAGGGAAAAAAGGTTGGGGTTCCTCTAACGTCCCCGAGCGATCTGGAGGGGGTTGA
>JAEHCT010000309.1 GCA_020697635.1 Candidatus Bathyarchaeota archaeon | reverse complement strand
GATAACCAAGAAGTACGTAGTGCCCCTGATGCAGAGACAGCTAGACATGATCGAGGACCAGGGAGTGAGGCTGACGGTGGTGATGTGCACGGGCAGGTTCCCACAGTTCAAGAGCAAGGGCCTCGTCGTGACCCCCAGCGAGGTGCTGCGAGGCGTCGTCGAGGGGGCCCTCAAGGAGGGCAGGCTCGGCGTGGTCTTCCCCACAGCCGAACAGAAGGCTTACGCTGAGAAGGAGTTCGGTAGGCCCGGCGTCGAGGTGTACGCCGACTCTGTCTCGCCCTACGAGGCCGACGACGTCGAGGGCCTGCTAAAACGACTCAAGGAACAGGATCTCGACCTGATATTCCTGAACTGCTTCGGGTTCCCCAGCTGGCTCAAGGAGAAAATAGTCGAGGCAACTGGTAAGCCGGTTATCCAGAGCAACGCGTTAATAGCTAGGGTCCTGAAAGAGCTGGTCTCCGGGTAGGGGGCCTTTGTCCTCCTCCTCGTCCAGGCCCCCCTGCTCACGCGGCAGCTCCCTGCCGGGCTTCAGCCCCTTGGCGACGATGTAACGCTCGGCGCTCTGCTTACGCGACGCGCGGGGCTTGAAGTTCTTCACGTACTCGAACATGGCCTTTACCTCCCTGATGTACATCTGGTGCTCGCCGCCCTGGAAGATCTTGACGACGAACCAGCCGTCGGGTTTCAGCAGCCTGTCCGCTATGCGGAGCGCGATCCGGGCCAGGTGGATCTGCCTGTACTGGTCCACGTCCCACTCGCCTATGACGTCGGGCGCCATGTCGCTCAGAACCACGTCCGCCTTGCCGTCGAAGCACCCGAGAACCTCCTCCTGGACCGCCGGGTCCCTGACGTCCCCTACTACGGTGACAACGTTGAGCTCCCAGAGGGGCTTGATATCGTCCAGGTCCACGCCGACGACCAGCCCGTCCTCCGGTATGAACTCGGCGGCGACCTGGAGCCAGCCGCCGGGGGCTGCGCCGAGGTCCAGCACATATTCAGCTTCGTCGAATATGCCGAACTTGTTCTGTATCTGCTTGAGCTTGTATGAGGCGCGGCTCCTGTAGCCCTCCTCTTTGGCGCGTCGATGGTAGTGATCGTTCTTGCGCTCGTGCATCCACCTGTTCGGCATATCCACGGGCAATATAATTTGGGTGTTAATGAAGGTTGCCCGGAGACCCCCTGAGTCCGCCGCGAGCCGAAACATCCACCTGGAAGCGCCTCTTGGTTATTCATTTATTAAAAGCCGTTCCCATCAATCCAGTGTTCTGTGATTCATATGAGCAAATCGAAAGAGAACCTGAAATCAGCGTTCGCCGGCGAGAGCCAGGCTAACCGCAAGTATCTGGCCTTCGCCAAGAAGGCGGATGAGGAAGGATACCCGCAGATAGGTAAGCTGTTCAGGGCCTCCGCCGCAGCCGAGACGGTGCACGCCCACAACCACCTGAGGATCATGGGCGGCATAAAGTCCACGGCCGAGAACCTCCAGGAAGCCATCGAAGGCGAGACCTACGAGTTCAAGCAGATGTATCCCAAGTTCCTCAAGGTAGCCGCCGAGGAAGGGGAGAACCAGGCCTCGTGGAGCTTCAACATCGCCAACGAGGTCGAGAAGATCCACGCAGGGCTCTACGAGAAGGCCGCCGAGAGCCTGAAGAAGAGCCAGGACACGCCACACGTCGACTACTACGTCTGTAAGGTGTGCGGCAACACCGTGGAGGGGTCCCCGCCTGACAGCTGCCCCATCTGCAACGCCCCCGCGAAGA
>JAEHCT010000308.1 GCA_020697635.1 Candidatus Bathyarchaeota archaeon | reverse complement strand
GATGGTTGGGCCCCAGCTCGTGGGCATACTATCTCCCTGGATAATAGGCTTGATGATGGACAGACACGGAGTGAGGACCGCTATGATGTGGGGCTACCTGATGTGGTTCGCGTTAGGCATTCTGGCCTCCTTCATGAGGCAGCGATACCTAGAGGAGACTTTAACCGCGAAAGAAGAAGTCGTTCTCTTACCGGGATCATTGAGTAACGTGGTGAGCGACTTCAGGGACACTGTGAACAGTCTAAGCAAACCTTTCAAGGCGTTCCTGCTGACTGACTTCATATTCACCTTCGCTCTGGGCCTCGGCGACCCATACTACGTGACCTACGCGACGGAGGGCGCCAAGCTTTCCGCGTCTCAGTGGGGCTTCATCATGAGCCTCGTTCTCCTGGTTCACTGCGCAACCCTGCTCTTGGTTGCTTCGCCGTCGGATGAGCATGGACGGGTCAGGTTCGTCCTAGCTTCCATGATCTCGTGGCCCATAACTTACGTCCTCTTCGTCTACACCAGTAGCTTCCTCGCGGTGCTGGTGGCCAGGATAGCCATCACTCTATCTGCCGCTGTGGGCCAGCCCTCCTGGAGTGCACTTTTCGTGGACTTCTGCCCCAAGGAGCATAGAGGCAGGTTCAACGCCTTGACCACGGTTGTCTGGTCTCTGCTTTACGGCGGCGGAAACTACTTGGGCGGAGTTCTCTTCCAGAACCACGGAGTCGGTGCACCGTTCCTCGTGGCGGCCGCCTTCATGGCGGTTGGCGCGTCGATAGCCGTGTTCACCTTGAGGGAGCCTGAGATAAGAGAGGCGTAGCAGGGCTACGAGCACCTTAACTATAGTACTTCCCAGTATTCAGGTATGCTGACCGAGAAGCTCTACGAGAAAGACGGCGTCACGCTGAACTACGCCGAGGGGCCCGACAGTGGCCCGCCCATGCTTTTACTCCACGGGTTGTCAGACAGGTGGCAGTTCTTCCAGCCAGTGCTGCCAGCCCTCTCTCAGAGGTGGCGTGTCTACGCCCTCGACTTCAGGGGCCACGGCGGAAGCAGCCGAACTCCTCCATACAGGTACCGAGACCACATCGAGGATACAGTCGACTTCATCGAGGACGTGATAGGTGAGCCTACATTCATGCACGCCGCGTCGCTAGGAGGCATGATCTCCCTCATGGTGTCCACCAGCCGACCCGACCTGGTGAGGGCGATTGTCTTCGGTGATGCCAACATCAAGCCCGAGAAGGTGAGGGGTGTGATGAGGGACTATCACACCTTCTGGAGCGGCTGGGAGAGGATCGCCGGGCTCGACCTGCCTCTGAACGAGCTTGTGAGGGAGGTAGCGGAGATGCCCATCAAGATACCATGGAGGGAGCCGGGCAGGTACGGGGACGGGCTGGACTGCATATCGATCCTGAGCAAGACGCTCTACCTACGGGCGCTCGACCCGGAGGTGTTGACGTCGTGGGCGAAGGGAGGGGATGACGACGCCGCGTACGAGTACGTGATGGAGGGCTACAACCCGGAGCTCATCAACGGAATCAGGTGCCCTGTGCTCCTAATCCAGGGTAACATGGAGAAGGGGGCCATACTGGCGGACGACGAGGTAGAGTACGCGCTTGAGCGAATACCGGACGCCAGGCATGTCTACATGGAGATGTACGGCCACAACCTCGGCTGCTACTCGTGGGAGGTAGGGCCTCTGCTCAGGGTGGTGACCACGTTCCTCGAAGCTTACAGGTAACCACGTTAATACCGTTGTCCCAGCGATGGGTGG
>JAEHCT010000307.1 GCA_020697635.1 Candidatus Bathyarchaeota archaeon | reverse complement strand
TGGACAGGGACATACTCACGGTGCCCCAAGACGAGATCAAGGACGTACAGGTCCTGACCACCATCGTAGACGGCAGAGTCGTCCACGAGAAATAATTTAATTGAAAAACTAGAACTCGGGTTCTGGTTTACCCTTTTTCTTGTCGTAGGCCGCCTTCACCAGCCCATAGTATGGTGGGCTCGGCGCCCATGGGCGGCTCTTGAACTCGGGGTGGTACTGGGTTCCTAGGAAGAAGTAGTGGTCCGGGAGCCAGGGCACCTCCTTTAGCCTCTTCTCCTTGCTCCAGCCGGGGTACGCCGCGCCCGCCTTCTCCAGCCTGTCCCAGTACTCCGGGTTCACCTCCCACCTGTGCCTGTGCTGCTCCATGATCCTCGTCGAGCCGTAGAGCCTGTGAGGCAGGCTTCCCTCCTCCAGGATCACCGGGCTCGCCCCCAGCCGCATGGTTCCTCCGAGCTCGCTGATCTCCTTCTGCTCGGGCAGCAAGTCGATGACCGGGTGGGGTGTCTCCGGGACGCACTCGATGCTCGCCGCCCCTTCGAGGCCCACCACGTGGCGGGCATACTCGATCGTAGCCAGCTGGAAGCCATAGCAGATACCGAGGAACGGCTTGTCCTTGGTCCTGCAGTAGCTGATGGCTATGATCTTGCCCTCTGCGCCGCGCTGCCCGAAGCCTCCTGGGACCAGGACGCCGTCGTAGTCCTCAAGCATCTTCACGTGTCTGAGGTCCTCCTCGAAGACCTCGGTCTCTATCCAGTCGATCTGCACCCTGCAGCCAGACTTGGCCGCGGCGTGGCGGAGGGCCTCGTTGACGCTGACGTAGCAGTCGGCCAGCTCGGCGTACTTGCCGCACATCGCTATCTTGACGACGTCCGTGGGCGCCCGGTACCTGTCCACCATGACGTACCAATCGGTCCAGTCGGGCACGCAGCTGTCCAGGCCGAGGTATTCGCAGACCACGTCACCCATCCCCTGCCCCTCAAGCTCCAGCGGGAGCTCGTAGAGGGTGGGCACGTTGATGCTGCTGAAGACGGCTCTCTCCTCGACGCTGCAGTATAGGGCGATCTTCTTCCGGTGCTCAGGGTCCAGGCGGCCCGTCTCCACCCTGGCGGCGATGATGTCTGGGTTGAGGCTTATGGCCCTGAGCTCTTTGACGCTGTGCTGCGTGGGCTTCGTCTTGGGCTCGCCCACGGCGTCGAGCACGGGTACGAGGGTCACGTGGACTAGCAGCGTGTCTCCCTTCTTCTCCTCGTTCCTCATCTGCCTGAACGCCTCAAGGAAAGGCAGCCCCTCGATGTCGCCCACGGTGCCGCCGCACTCCACGAGGACTATGTCGGTCTTGCTCTTCCCCGCTACGAGCCTGATCCTGCGCTTGATCTCGTCGGTGACGTGGGGTATGATCTGGACGCATCGGCCGAGGTACCCTCCCTTCCTCTCCCGCCTGATGACCTCCTGGTAGACCTGGCCGCTCGTGATGTTGTTGAGCCCGCTGAACTCGCCGCTCAGGAACCTCTCGTAGGTGCCGAGGTCCATGTCGGCCTCGTAGCCGTCTTCGAGGACGAAGACCTCGCCGTGGATGTAGGGGTCACACTTCACGGCGGTCACGTTGAATCCGCGTACCTCAAGCATCTTACCGACGCTGCAGGTGACCAGCCCCTTCCCGATGCCGCTCAGGACGCCGCCCGTGATAAAAATATATTTCGTCACTTCAGTGACCCGCCGATAATACTGCGATTCTCACAGTGGCTCCGTATAAACCATTCGCAGTCGTAAATATA
>JAEHCT010000029.1 GCA_020697635.1 Candidatus Bathyarchaeota archaeon | reverse complement strand
GAGCATAAGCGTGGTGCTGCTGCCGATGCTGGCGGGAATCACATTGTGGTACCTGGGCGCCCTCCTGAGCATCATCTTCGAGGGGAAGCTCAACAGGGTGATCGTGAGCGGCCTCTACGCCGGCGGGTTCGCCGCCATAATAGCCGTCTTCATGGTGCTCCAGCCCATAAGCGAGCCCAGCAATATGGCGGGCTACTTAGTCATAGCGGCGTTCGCCCTCTTCTTCACATACAACATACTATCGGCCGTCGCCGAGATAAGGGACCAGTTCTACATACGCGTCATATCGGGCTCCGCCACCATATTCATCATCGGCCAGATAGCCATACAGCTGGTCAACCTCTACATGACGAACCCGGGGGTCCCCATCTCGGGGCAAGTGCTCCTCATAAGGGACATGCTGAACTGGGGCTTCGCCGTGGCGGCCGTCATAACCATGATAGGCATATTCAGGGACTCCAGAAACCCGTACCTGTCGGAGATAGGCGGCATAGCGGCTAGCTACACCTTCGTGTTGGCCATGAGCCTCATCGGCACGCTGTACGTGAACTTCATAACCGGGAGGCTCAAGACCGTGTCCCCCGTGATAGAGCAGCTCTCCCCATACGTGGAGTGGACCGGCATCGTCATAGTGGGAGCCCTCATATTCACAGTGATGAGGCGGGGCATGAAGGAGAGCATGATGGCCCCCGTCGAGGTGGGGCCGTGGGTCAAGCACATCCAGGACACCAGCGCCACCAAGGGCAAGGCCCTCACGGACTTCACCGAGATACTAGACGAGTTCGTCAGGGACGGGAATAAGGAGAGGGTGCTGGTGAAGCTCTTCATGTTCCTGGACGAGAACAGGGCGGCGGAGGCCGAGATAACGGTGACCCTGAGGGAGTTCATAAACTACGAGGACGAGAGGCCCCCCAGCTTCAGCAGGCGGGGCACCTCCGACAGGATAGAGAGGATGAACCAGGAGAGACGCCTCGAGCTGCTGGGGCGCACCGTGGAGAGGATAGACAGGCTGGGGCTGGGCGGACTGCTCAGGGAGCCTGAGCAGCGCTTGAGTCAAGAAAGCATGATAGAGAGTTTGGAGGACTGAGAATGCAGGGAATGCACGTCGACAGAGTTAGGGCGATAAGCAACGCCATACTGGAGGGACTGGGCAAGGTATACGTAGGCAAACGCGTGGTGCTACGGAAGCTGCTGGCCGCGAGCCTGGCCAACGGCCACGTGCTCTTCGAGGACTACCCGGGCCTGGGGAAGACGCTGCTGGCCAAGCTGTACGCCAGGATCACCGGGTGCCACTGGAGCAGGGTCCAGTTCACGCCGGACCTGATGCCCGCAGACATACTGGGCACCAGGGTGTGGCGGATGCAGGACAGCAGGTTCGTCCTGGAGAAGGGCCCCATATTCACAAACGTGCTGCTGGCCGACGAGATAAACAGGTCGCCCCCCAAGACCCAGGCAGGCCTCCTGGAGGCCATGGAGGAGAGGCAGGTCACCATAGAGGGCGAGACCCACAAGCTGTCGCCGCCGTTCTTCGTCATCGCCACCCAGAACCCAATAGAGATGGAGGGCACGTACCCGCTACCAGAGGCCCAGATGGACAGGTTCCTCCTGAAGCTGAACATGGGCTACGTGGAGACCCTAGCCCAGGAGAGCCTCATCATGAAGCGCCGCATCTACTGGAAGCAGGACGACCCGTCGGGGCTCATACAGCCAGTGGCTAACGACGCCACCTTCCGCAGCATGCAGAAGTTCATCGAGGAGCGTATTTACGTTGACGACAAGATCATCGACTACATCAGCCAGATCATCCGGGAGACTAGGAGGCACCCCGTCGTGGAGGTGGGGGCGAGCCCCAGAGGCGGGCTCTCCCTCCTCAAGGTGGCCCGAGCCCACGCCGCCATCACAGGCCGCGGCTTCGTGACCCCGGATGACGTCAAGATGTTCGTCCACGACGCCATAGGGCACAGGGTGATGATGAAGATGGAGTACGTGCTGGAGGGCAGCTTCAGCGTCGAAGCCGTCCTCAACGAGATACTCGAGCAGATAGAGGTACCGAAAGAGTTCATAGGTAAGAGATGACAGCCCGGACACTAACCCAGGACACCCTAGAGCTGGTGGTTACCGCCGTCACGTTCCTAGTGCTGGGCATGTTCCTAGGAAACCTGATCCTCATAACCCTAGGCCTGGCCCCCGTCATCTTCCTGACGACAGGGGTCCTCATAGGGCAGCCCAGGGTGACGTCGGTGGAGCGCGTCGGCAAGGACGTCAAGGTGAACGTAGACGACAAGGTAAGAGACAGGCTCACCGTAGCCATAGAGGGCGGGCCGGGCCTCGTCACAGTCTCCGACATCCTTCCCGGCAGCTTCTTCCTCGACGAGGGAACCAACTTCAAGACCCTTTGGAAGGGCCTCGCCCCGAAGACCGTCGAGTTCGAGTACATGGCGGTGTGCGCCAAGAGGGGGTACTTCGACCTCCGCGAGGTGGCCTACGAGGTGCGTCACCCCCTGATGATAAGCAGCAACGTCCTGGGCATCCTCAACGCCAAGAGGGCCGTGGTAGTCCAGCCCCAACCTCTCTTCGTCAGGAAGATCAAGAACCACAAAAGTATAAGCAAGATACCCATGCCCATGGACGCCAGGTTCAGATTCGGCATCCCCACCACCGACTTCAGGGAGATAAGGGACTACGTGGCCGGCGACCACTACCGCAACATCAACTGGAAGGCCTCGGCGAAGCTCCTGAGCACCAAGCCCGGGAGCTTCCTCGTCAACGAGTACGAGAAGGAGGGCAAGAAGCAGGTGTGGATATTCCTCGACAGCGCCGCCCACATGGCGCTGGGGACCGCCGTCAACAACACCCTAGAGTACGCGATCCGGGCTACCCTCGGGTTCACCAACTTCTACATCGACAGGGACTGCCGCGTCGGTTTCTGCGTCTACGACCACGACGCCTATCAGTGGGAGGGCACCTTCGTCAGGAAGGAGGCGCCCGAGATAGACGAGAGCGTCATGGAGGGGATAGACCAGATAGAGGACATCTCGGAGGAGGAGAGGACCCGGGAGCCCACCGTCAGGCAGAAGACCCGGAGCAGGGTGCTGTTCCCGGACGTGGGGAAGCGTCAGCAGTACAAGATCACGAGGGAGCTCCTCCACGTCGACATCAGGTACAGCAGCGAGAGCCTCAAGGAGGCGGTGCACAGCTGCCGCCGCTACATCGTGGGCACCCAGCCGCTCTTCGTCATCGTCACCATGGTGGAGCCCGAGAAGATCAAGGGCATCATAGAAGGCGTCAGGCAGCTCCACAGGTACGTGGGCCGGGCCAGCACCAAGCCCGCCATAATTATCTTCAACGTGCAGGGCTACAGCATCGCCGCCCAATC
Organism: Candidatus Bathyarchaeota archaeon; assembly: GCA_020697635.1. Classification (GTDB taxonomy): domain Archaea; phylum Thermoproteota; class Bathyarchaeia; order TCS64; family TCS64; genus RBG-16-57-9. The sequence continues at coordinate 7,439 of JAEHCT010000029.1, read as the reverse complement.
GGAGGAGGAGAAGATAGCCGCCGGGTTCCTCACGTACCACAACCAGCCCTACTACGACGCCCTCAGGGGCATGGGCTGCATAGTAGTCAACTGGGACCCTGTGGGGGAGAGCTTCGCGCAGGCGCTGCAGCGCCAGAGGGTTGCGAGATGAGGGAGAACGTCATCAGGTCGGTAGAGCTGGGAGTCGCCCTGGCCGCCTGCTACATGGCGGCCGTGACCATGGTCCAGACCACCCTCTACGACAAGATAATAAACATGATCACAGACAGCTTCATCGGGCCCATCCTGGAGCCATACATGCCTTACTTCAACCTCGCCGTCATAGTGCTGGCGCTCGCCCTCTGCTTCATGCTCTGGAGGAAGGGAGACATCGAGTCGTTCGGCAGGCTGTTCAGCCTAAACATGCTCATGTTCTTCCCCGCCGTCCTGGACTTCAGCACCTTCAACTGGGTCAGCCTCATACTAGACCTGATGCCCAGCCCCAGGGTCACTGACCTCTGGGTATTCAGCGTTGGCCTACTCCTACAGGTGACTTACCTCATGCTCAGGTACACCTACCGGTTCAGGGAGGAACGCGTGGAGCTTCTCAGCAGAGGCGCGCTGGAGGAGGATATCAACCAGGTCAGCCGGGGCCAGATGGGGTACCTCACCCTCATCGTCTCGGCCACCGCCGCGACGACGGCCTTCATCTACGTCGTGGTGCCATATCTCAACGAGTACTTACAGCAGCTCCTGAACTCGCTGCCTTACTTCATCCGCAGCAAGGCCCCAGTGTTCGTGGGGATCATAGTCATACTGGGGATAGCCACGAGCCTAATACTGTATCTGCGCAGCTCCGAATAGATAGGGTCCTGATCGACGATCATTTTTCAGAGACTTTAGTTCAGCATTGGCTTACTTGATACCTTCAAGATTAAAGGTAGCCCTCAGCTGCTAAAAGCTCGGCAAGCGTTATTGCTCCACCAGCAGCCCCTCTGATCGTGTTGTGACCCAGAGCCACGAACCGTAATGAGTGCTCATCCAGTCCTCGACGAACTCTGCCGACGCTCACACTCATGCCCGGTACGCTACCCGCTAGCCTGTCGAGACGGGTCTGAGGTCTATCCTCCTCCTCTCTGAGTATGACGGGTTTCTCAGGAGAAGTAGGAAGCCCAAGCTCATGCGCCTTCCCCTTGAATCCCCTGAAGGCAGCCTCGACATCATCCAAATTTATTTTTTCAGAAGACTCCAAGTATATGGCTTCGAGGTGCCCGTCGACGACGGGCACCCTGTTACACGAGGCAGCAACCTTGAAGGACGCATCTTTGACTAAGCCCCCCTCGAGGACGCCTAACACCTTGCAGGTCTCGGTCTGCATCTTCTCCTCCTCTCCTCCAATGTATGGGACGACGTTACCAAGGATGTCGAGGGAAGGCAGACCCGGGTAGCCCGCACCTGAGATAGCCTGCATGGTCGTCACGAAGACCCTGCTTATAGTCATGATGTCCTGTAGTGGTTTTAACGCTAGAACGAAGTTGATCGTCGAGCAGTTGGGGTCTGTGGCGATGAACCCGTCCCAGCCCCTGTTGGCCTTCTGGGTGTCGATCAGCTTGACGTGATCGGGGTTGACCTCGGGCACGATGAGGGGGACGTCAGGCTCCATTCTATAGGCGCTGGCGTTGCTGACGACCGGGAAGCCAGCCTCGGCGAACGCTGGCTCAATCTCCTGGGCCACGTTAGACGGGAGAGCCGAGAACACGAAGTCGGCGTCCACAGCGTCTGGCGTGGATGGGTTTATCACCAGATCCTTGAGGTTCTCCGGTACGCCGTCAGGTAACAGCCATTTGACTGCGTCCCCGTATCGCTTCCCAGCTGATCTTCCGGCGGTGAGAGAGGCCACACCGAACCAGGGATGGTTTCTTAGCATGTGTACGATTCTCTGACCGACAGCCCCAGTGGCTCCAAGCACAGCTACTTTCTTCTTACTCAACTTTTTCACTCCAGTACTTACATAAATGGTCCAGAGCCTCGGCTCTCCTCTCCCAATCCACGAGCACTGTAACCGATGACTCTCCGAAGGCTAAGTCGTGTATAGGTATGCCTTCGGAAGAGAGAACATTGCAGATCCACTCACCGTTAGTTAATGAATCGGAGAGTGCCTGGCCCCAGACCCGGATGAGCCCATGATCATCGGTGCCAGTCACCGACTTGAGCCGATCCTCAGACCCCACAATGTTGTGAACCTCTCTTAGAACCTCGCCTAACACGCCGCATACGTAGATTGAAGCGGATTCACCCGAAGCCTTGATGTTTATTATGGTTCCCTCGGTCTTCAAGATGGCCTTCGTGACCGCGGCTAACGTGTCTGGCTCAGAAGTGGCATCGCCTAGCAGGATCAGTTTGACCACCTTCTTCTCATGTGCCTCGATCTCCAGTTCCGGGATGTTTCCGGTCACCACCGTTCCACTGTCATTCAAAGTCTGTTCACATGAGATTAGCCTGATCTTCAGACCGTCGGGCTTGTACCTGAAGACCTTGTCGTGAAGAACCTTGGCCCCGGAGGAGGCTAAGAGGTTGGCCTCACAAGCAGACATCTCATCGATGAGCCTGGCGTCGCCTACCCTCCCCGGGTCGGCCGTATACAGGCCGCCGACGTCCTTCACCAGAACGAACTCATCCGCGTCAAGGAAACGCGCGAGTAGGGTGGCCGTCGTGTCGCTTCCGCCACGACCCAGCGTGGTGATGTTGTCGTTAAGGCTCTTCCCCACGAAGCCGCATATGACAGGCACCTGCCCTCTTCGAATCAATGGGCTTACACCCAGCTCGGTGCCGGTGATGCATTCCTCGATTATCGGCTCGGCGTCGCCGTATTCTTCGTTTGTTATAATCGGCCAGCTCGGCGAGTGGGGCGTCACCTCGACCGCATCGACTCCTAGAGACTTGAGAGCTGAGACCATCAGCCTCACGCTCTGCTCCTCCCCCAGCCCAATGATCTGGTCGATCACCTCCCTCGGTGTGTCAGGGGATATCTCCTTGGCTGCCGAGAGCAGTTTATCCGTCACCCCCTTCATGGCGGAGACCACGAGCACCAACCGGTTTCCCCTGTCGAGCTCCTCCTTCACGGTTTCAGCGGCTCGGCGGATGGCTGAGCCACCGTCCAACACGGACCCACCGTATTTGACCACGAGAAGCTTTGACAAATCATAACCCTCCGAGACTGACGGATAGCCCATCTGAGTCAAAGGGATCGACGCCAATTATTTTGGGCACTCTGCCCCCGACCCCGACTGTTCCCTTGTAGACGACGAAAACGCCTTGCACGCCCTCGATGGAGAGCCCAGTCTCCACTCCGCGCCGCGCAGCAGACTCCTCGTCGTCCCCCTTGACGACGTTCCCCACGGCGGTTGCAGCGGCGTCGGCGAGCCCCGCGTTGTCAGCGAAAACGGTTACCGCTTCAGCCTCCCCAAAACTCAGCGCATGGCTGAATCTACCCGAGCTGGTAGCCACCCCCATCGGGAACCTCTCCAGCCTGAATCCGATGCGTCTTGACAGGGGCTCATCGCCTGCCTGAAGCGCGACGTCGACAGGATCTTCTGATACCACCGCGGCTTCGCCGCCGTTCTCGACGACGGCGACGCGTGCACCGTGTTCAACCATCTCCCTGATGGCTAGGTCAGCCAGGACGCCGGCCACCGCAGCCATGGGGCCTACGCCGGCGGCCGCCGAGTGTTCAGCCATGAGTCTCGCTACAAGTGGCCCGTCATCCAGTTTTATGGGTTCAAGGGTCTCCCTGAAAAGTGGGTTGAGACGGACGTACTCTGTGAGTCTCTCCCTGTGGAGTTCTATCGCAGAGAGAGCCTTTTCTATGGCTGTCTTGCTGTCGGAGATCATGAGCCCGGTTGACTCTCCCCGCTGGTACGGTCTCCTGTGAAGCCCTGAAGTCTTTGGGTACACTGGTATCGCCTCTTGGATTCTCGCGGCCCCAGTCTTCACCCTATGAGCCTGAGGGCTCTCTGCGGACACGCGTCTACGCAGAGGCCGCAGGTGACGCCGTTACACTGGTCTTCATGAAGTGTGACGGCCCTCCCCTCGTCGAGAGTGAGCGCATCCATCGGGCATATGGAGACGCAGCCCCCGCAGTCGACGCACAGCTCGTCATCCTTCTCTATGAGCCTGCGGACGTCGACGGTGACACCCTTTTCCCTGAACGCCTTGATGACCTTCTCCGCGGACCTAGAGTCTATCTCTGCGAGTATCTCGCCGCCCCGCTGGTTCATGTGAGCGCTCAGTATGTTTATCGGGACACCTTGCTCGAGGATGACCTGAGACGTTATGGGTTTGTCCACGGTCTCCTTGTCGAACCTGAACATCACCCTAACCAAGTACTCTACCTCCAACGAGCTTCGAGATGTCCTCCGAGGTCACTATGCCTAGGACGCGTCTCTCACCGTCGATCACGGGAAGGGCGGAGATGTTGTGCTCCGCAAGAGTCTTAGAGACGGCCTCGAGAGGCTCATTGATCGACGCTGTGTGGACCGCCCTGACTATGTAATCGCCTAGACCGTCGCCGCCGTTGGCGATGGATTTGGTGAGATCCCAGGAAGTTATGATCCCGGCTAGCCTACCGTCGCCGTCGACCACGACCACGTGGTTGGCGTTCCTGTTGATTAGCCTGGCGGCAACCGCCTCTATGTCCTCGTCCTCGGTGCACGTCACCGCCTCGTGAACAATGTTCTCGACGAAGGCCGCGCCCTTCGGCTGCTTCATGGGCTTGAATACAGTGTCAGAGGGCAGCCTCTCGATGGGGGCAGTCAGGAAGAACCTGCCACCCTCGATCCAATGCTTGAGGGCCTCAGAGACCTGTTGAGCCTTCCTGATGCTTGATAGGGACCCCGCCTTTACTGACTGGCCGTTAACATCTATTCTCCCGGACTTGAGTTCCTTGTAGTTGATTTTTCTCAGTGTCGGCCTGCCTCTACGGGGAACCCCGTAGTCAACTACATCCGTGTAGATGTCCTCGTCGCGGACTGCTAACTTTTGGACGATGCCCTCGTTAAGCACCGGTATGGGTATGCCAATGCCGTTGTACATGGTCGTCCCGTACCGGGTGAACGAGGCCCCTCGTATGAACTCCGGGTCCATGGCCTTCGCGTCGCCCTTCACCATGATGTTTCCGAACCCCGTCGTTGGGTTGTGCTGTGTTCCTTCCCCGATGACGTACCCGACGCCGCCGTTCAGGAAGATCCTCGTGCCCAGCCCGATGGTCTCGTAGTCCGGGTCGTTGGCCAACGGGTTAAGCTCACCCGAGCCGGAGTAATTGGCGTTCCTGTAGTGAGGGAGAAGCTTCCCCATGTACGTGTATATTATCTCGTCTCTGCCGTTGGTGGCGCAGGCGTACCTCTGGTAACAGTTACGGAAGTTGATTAGGTAGAACTGGTTCAGGTCGTCCTTCGTGAGGGTGACCTCAAGCCGCGTCCTGGGGTAACAATCGGTGCCCGGAGCCGTCGCTCTGAGCTCCACCTCCTTTCCGCCGATTAGGTCCGTGATCGCGTGACCTCCCCCGTACTCGAAGGGATCCGTCTCCGACATCTGGCTGGCGCCGATGAACAGGTCGACGGCGGCCCCCGGGTGGCTTACAGGCACGTCGTTTATCCACGCCTTTTCGATCTTGATGGGTGGATCTGCGTGACCTAGGTTGATCACGGCGCCTGACGAGCACATGGCCCCGAAGGTGCCTGTCGTGACTACGTCCACGTCTCTGAGGGCAACCTTGACTCCGCTGCTCTCCACGAGATCCTTCATCTCAGAAACAGTCAGGACCTGAACGTCGCCGTTCTTGATCTTCTCGTTAATCTCCTCAATCGTTCGAGCGTTTCGCTCTTTCGTGTTAGGTTTGCTGAGTTTTATTCACTCCTTGATGCCACATACTCCCCGCATTCCTGTATAAATATATATTTGATAAAAAAAATCCGAAAAGAATATTATACACTTGACTGATGCACTTGAGCATCAGACGGCTGGGCTTACCGTGTGGTCACGTATCAGAGGATGTCGCCTGGCTCGTACGCGGCTTCCTTGCTGTACTTCTTGAGGAGCGGCGCGGCCTTCTCCTTGACCGCCAAGATCTGCTGGTAAGCGTTCCCGACGAAGTGGCTCTTGTCTCTCATGACTCCGCGGAGCTCCTCTGGTGTCACGCCTATGGCCTTGAAGGATGGCTCCTCTGTCAGCATCTCCACGAGCCTGTTATCTGATGCTCCCTTCTCCCTCATTCGGAGTGCTTCTGCGATGGCGAGTTTCTTGATGGCCGCGTGGGCCTCCTCCCTCCCCATGCCATGCTTGACGGCCAGAGCTAGGATCTCGGTGGTTGCGAGGAACGGTAAGTACCTGTCCAGCTCTCTGCCGATGACCGCCGGGTAGGCGCCCATCTGGTTGAGGACGGTGAGGGTGGTCTCGACCAGGCCGTCGGCGGTATAGAACGCGTCGGGGATTATCACCCTGCGTGTCGCTGAGCACGATACATCTCCCTCCTCCCACTGGCCGCCGGCGAGCCTCGACGCACCGTCGACGTACATCTTCTGGAGCTCGCTGAAGGCACAGATTCGTTCGGTGCTCCTGGTGTTCATCTTGTGGGGCATGACGCTGCTCCCCACCTGGCCCTCGGCGAAGCCCTCCGTGACGAGCTCGTGGCCGGCCATGAGCCTGATGGACTTGGCGAAGTTCTCGCACGCGGAGGCTAGGGCCGCGAGGTGGCTTGTCACCTTGTAGTCAAGGCTCCTCGGGTAGACCTGGCCGGTGGAGTCCATCAGCTCCTTGAAGCCGAGTTCATCCGCCACCATCCTCTCAAGCTTGAGCGCCTTCTCGGGGGAGCCTAGGAGGTTGGCCATGTCGAACTGGGTTCCCACGGCTCCCTTGACGCCTCTGAGCGGGTAGCCTTCGATGAAGGCCTTGAATTCCTTCAGGTGTATGAGGAGCTCCTCCGCCCACATGCTGAGCCTCCTGCCCAGCAGCGTGGTCTGGGCCGGCTGGTGGTGGGTTCTTGCGGTGAGCTCGACGCCGCTGTACTCCTCCGCCTTTTCTAGTAGGTGGCGGAGAACCGAGACGTACTTGCCGTGGATGAGCGTCATCGCGTCCCTGATCTGGAGTTGCTCAACGTTGTCTGTGAGGTCCCTGCTTGTGAGGCCCAAGTGTATGTACTCTGCGCCGCCCGCCGCCTGGTTGTAGGCCTCTATCTTGGCCTTGACGTCGTGTTTGGTGCGTAGCTCGATCTCCTTGATGAGCTCGAGGTCTATGTCGTTCTTGGCCTTCTCGTAGCTCTCTATGGCGGCATCGGGGATGTCCATGCCCAGCTTCTTCTGGGCTTTGAGTACGCTGAGCCACAGCTCACGTTCCTTGAGGGTCTTGCCCTCCTCGCTGAATATACTATTCATCTCGTTGGTCGCGTATCGTTGACTCAGGACGTT
>JAEHCT010000028.1 GCA_020697635.1 Candidatus Bathyarchaeota archaeon | reverse complement strand
TCCCTGTCGTTGGCGAGGAATGGGGGTATCTTGCCTGTCTCGCCGCTTCCCTGTGTAAGACAGTTTACGTATGTCTGGCGGTAGTCGATCTTCTCGTAGGCTCTTCTGGTGGTTACATCCGCCAGCCCGATGCCGATGGCGTTGCCGTGGGTCTCCTCTGTGAGGTCGAGCACGGCCAGCTTCTTGACGCTGGGGGCCCTGGAGTCGTGTTCGCCGGGCATCCAGAACCTGCCCGTGACGTTGGTGTCCATGCCCACGCCGCTGATGTTTTTCCCTAGCTCCTCAACCACCAATACATCGATGTCCTTGAAGGGGAGCCTTGGAAGGAGATCTTTCGCTGTCTCCAGCAGATGTTTTTCTTTCTCGTAGAACTCTTCCGGGTATAACGCGTGTATCTCAGCGGTCTTGTGGTGGGCGTTCTCCAGTAGAGCCAGCCCCATGACGACGTTGGTTTTCTCCGCGATGAGTCTGCCCGCCTCAGGCAGTATACGGTGGTAGCCGTCATATCGATGCCAGTGGATCATCTCGGCTCCTTTCTGGTTGCCGAGCCCTATGGCCATCATCTTGAGTAGCCCCGACTCGATCTCACCTTTGAAGTCGGTGTGAGGCTTGACTCTGCCCACGACGAATATCCCATCGGCCTCTAGGGCTATGCGGCTGAGGTAGATCTCTATCCCGTCCGGGAGGGACCCGACAGCCTCTACCTCCATGCTGGCCTCGATGGGTGCCCCCACCGATTCCTCTGTTACGCCGAGGCTGTGGAGTACCTGGATCTGGCCCTTAGGGGTGGCTCCTCCGTGGCTCCCCATGGCGGGTACGAGGAAGGGCTCTGCTTCAACCGCTTTAAGCTCGGCGACTATGGTCTTGAAAATCACGGGTATGTTCGAGACGCCCCTGCTCCCGGCGGTTACGGCGATTCGTTGCCCGGGTTTCACCCGGTCTTTCAGGCGTTTCCTTTCCAGTTCCTCTCTTATCTTCGCGGGTATGTCTTTGATTTCTGGTTGGTCGAATACCTGTCTGACTTTAGCCATCTTTGGGAGCGGCATGGTTTGATGGAGTCATGTGGGCTTATTGGTTTTTTCGTGCATCTGCCATCTGGACGGCGTAGCGGATGGCTTCCTTGAGGCTATCCGGGTTGGCGGTTCCCTCTCTTCTGCCTGCCTTGCCGTAGGCTGTGCCGTGGTCTACCGAAGTTCGTATGAAGCTGAGGCCGAGGGTTATGTTCACGCCGCTGACGCTCTCCCATTTACCTGTGGATTCATCGTATTTCATGCCGAGGAGCTTGACCGGTATGTGGCCCTGGTCGTGGTAGAGGGCGACCACGATGTCGTATTGTCCTCCTGCCGCCCTACCGAACACCGTGTCAGCCGGTACCGGTCCATCCACGTCTAAGCCCTCTTCTACCGCTTCCATGATGGCGGGTTTGATGATGCGTTCCTCTTCGTCCCCGAATATGCCGCCGTCGCCGCTGTGTGGGTTGAGCCCGGCCACCGCTATTCTGGGGTTCTCTATTCCTAGGCTCAGGCATGCATCCCTTGCGATGTGGATGGTGCTGAATATTCGTTCCGTGGTGAGGTGATCCGTGATTTCCCTGAATGGTATATGGGTGGTGGCGTGGACTACCCTGAGGTTTCCCGTGGCGAGCATCATGGCGTACTCGCTGGCGCCTGACTTCTCGGCCAGCAGCTCCGTGTGTCCGGGATAGCTGTATCCGCCCATGTGCATGGCTTCCTTGTTAAGCGGCGCGGTTACTATGACGTCTACTTTTCCTGCTAACGCTAGATCTGCTGCGCGTATGACGTACTGGGCGCTGGCCGCCCCGGTCATGGCTGCAGATTTACCCATCTCGATCTTCGTCGGGTCGAGGTTTTTGAGGTCTATAAGATCGATGGTTCCATGACTGAATCTGGCCTCCTCGGGTTTCTCTATAGAGTTGATCTTGAGGCTCTGTCCGGCTACCTCTATTCCCATCTGCATGGCGTGGCCCTCGCCGACCACCAGCGGGTTGCAGATCCTGTATGTCTCTGGGTCTGCCAAGGTTTTTGCGATTATCTCTGGGCCGATGCCCGCGGGGTCTCCGAGGGTGATGGCTATCTTGGGTTTCATCTGTGTCTCCTCTTTAGGTACTGTGTGGCTTGGATGAGGGTGTCCGGTTGGCCGAATCCCCCTGCCTTGGTTACAGCCGGGAGGTGGTCTAGCTTGAGGACCGGTACTCCGGGTTGAACCTCGTCCAGGATCTCGATGTTTCTGGTCCCGAGTTTCTCGGTGACGGCTAGGGCGGTTGCGCCGCCTGTGATGATTATGCCTGATAGGCTCTGGGTCAAGAGGCTTTCTGTTGCCTCCGCTAGAGCTGTTGTTATGCGGGCTTCGAGTTCTTGGGGTGTAATGTTTAGTCGTTTGGCTTCTGCTCGCGTTTGATCTATGACCTCTGGGGTGGGGGTTGATGTGAGTATTACGTCGTGTCCCTTGTTCAGTGCGTTTTTCGCCTTTTGCATTGTTTCTTTTTGGGGGGTATGGTTGAGTGCTTTAATGTTGTTCAAGGGGATCGAGACCGCGCCCAGCCTTTCACAGAGCAGTTCTGCCTGTCGTCTCGTTTCTGTCCGCGTGCTTCCTATGACTGTCAGCACCGGCGGGGGGCTTCTGAGTGTCTGGCATAGGGCGTCGGCTAGCCCCGCTGAGCCTGCCATTACTCGGGTGTGTTTGGCGGCTATCCTCTGTAGGTCTTGCTCGGTCTTGGAGTCGATCACGGTTATGCCTGTCTTCGGGACACTGGCCACGTTCTTGACGCTGTGTACTGGTGTCTCTGTGTCCAGTATTTCTGGTATGTAGCTGGTTTTTCGGCGGTATTCATGGATGTACTCGGTTTCTGTGATGGGTTTTTCCGCGATGTAGAGGTGGCCGTCTTTGACTCTACGCTTGGTGGGTGGATATGTGGGTGTGAGTATGGCTTGTGTTTCGCCGGTGGCGTCTAGGAGGGCTTGGAGTTCGGGTCCGGGGTTTCCTCTGAGGGTGCTGTCGGTTTTCTTGTAGATGATGTCGCGGTCTCGGAGCTTAATGGCTACAGCGTATGTGGTCTGGTAGGCTTGTCCGGGGGTCTTGTTACGTGTATCTGTGTTTGTGATGGTTACTTCGGCGGTGCCATTTTCTGGGGTGTCTGTGAGCTGAACCGTATAGCCCCATTGGCGGAACTGGACGCCTGTGTCGAGGGCTCCCGTCAGGTCGTCGGCGATGACTGCAATCCTCATCTCTTGTGGATTATTGGGTTTTTTGGGTATTTCTACTTTGGTGGTAACGATGAGCGGTGACTCAGTGCCTTATTAACATGGGGCTTGGTTTGCATATTTATTGGGGTTAGTAGGTGTTTTCTGGTACAGTCTCTGCCTCGGGAGTAGTGTACGGTGTTCTGGGGGTGGCTGTGAGCTTTTTGGTCTCCGAAGTGGTTATGGTGATGTTGTTTCCGCCGCAGAGGAGACAGAAAAGTTCTCGGGTTGATATCAGGGGTAGAGGAGCTTCATGGATACGGGCTCCGTCTTGAACCGCCTTATGCTCTTCCTGCCCTTTATAGCGTCTATACGCTCCAAATCGTACACCATATAGGTATCCTTGGAACAATTCTATACGTCTGGGTGAAAGGGTTGAGGCTGCTGGCAGTCGGGGACAACTGCGTGGACCACTACGTGGAGCTTGGGAGAAGGTTCCCCGGCGGCAACGCCCTCAACGTCGCCGTCTACGCCTCCAGGCTGCCCGGCGTCGAGGCGGACTACGTCGGCGTGCTGGGATTAGACGGCGAAGGCGACTTCATGGTCAACCAGATACAGGCGCAGGGGCTGGGCACATCGCTGCTGCTTAGGAAGGAAGGCGAGACGGCTGTCACCACAATACTCGTGAGGGACGGTGAACGCGTCTTCGCCGACTACCGTGAGGGGGTGCAGATGAACGCGGTACTACCCAGAGAGAGCCTCCCAGACGTCTCGGGGTACGACCTCGTCCACTTCACAGTGTGGGGCTTCGGAAGGAAGCACGCCGAGTGGATGAGGGAGAGTCACGGAGTGAAGCTGAGCTGCGACTTCTCCTCACAGCTCGACGACCCGAGGACAGAGATAATGCCCAGCCTAGACTATAGTTTCTTCTCCGGGGGCGGCCTCATCCGCGACGGTGTCGACCCGGAGCACAAGATACGGGAGCTGAAGGAGAGAACCCCGGGGTTGGTCGTTATGACTCTCGGGGAGCACGGGTCATTGGTCTATGATGGCGAGGACCTGTATCGCGGCGAGGCCTCACCCGTGGAGGTCGTGGACACGTTGGGTGCGGGGGACGGTTATATCGCTGGCTTTCTATGCGCCAGACTGCGGGGCGAGGCCATACCGGAAGCCATTTTAAAGGGTCATGAGGCTGCTAGGGACATCTGTACACGTTTAGGCGCTTGGAGCGGGTAACGCGGGGCGGATGGAAATGGATCCTGTGTTCGAGTTCGGCGGGGTGAACGTTTTCTGGAGGATAGTAGATGTGCTACAAGCCGATAGGGAGCCCCCGAAGCATCAGTGGGATGAGCTGCTGGGCTCCGCGGGCTACGAGGCTTTATCCCCAGAGTTCAAGCCCAGCTTCTTCCAGGAGAAGTACAGACTAGCCTACAAGCCATCGTCGGAGGCCGCCAGGGAGAAGGCCGTGAACATGGGCGACTGGTACGTCAAACACTACGTCGACGTAGCTGAGAGGAGACAGGAGCTGGAGGCCTGGATATCCAACCTCGAGAAGAGGGAAGGCTTCATCGAAGGCCCCGTTTCGAAGGTCAGGGAATGGATTCCATCCGACGGGGAGGGAAGCCCCGTCGTGGCTTTCGCTGTTTTCGACATGGACTCCAGGGGATACGAGACCGTCGTGATCGACCCGCTTTTCGCCATGAGCCTTGGAACAGACTTCGGCGACCTCCTCGCCCACGAGCTGTTCCACAACGTGGCCAGAAGGTTCTACGTATACGACCCTGAGGACATGGAGCCTAAAGACAGCGACATCATGTGGGTTCTCAGGCAGCTCAACGAGGAGGGGATAGCCGACCAGATATTCACCTTAGCGTACCCGTCGCGCGACGAACACGTCGCTGACTCCCCTTGGGTGATCCAGGAGATGGACAGACTCATTCGGAAGATCGCGATCACCGATGACACGAGCGAACTCTCGAGGATGCTCCGCATGACCCCGCCGAGGGCGGGGCACCCGACTGGACACTACATGGCGAATACCATAATAGAGGTTCTGGGCAAGGAGAGGCTCTTGGAGACCGTCGGAGACCCCCTCGGCTTCATCAGGGCATACGACGAAGCCGCAAACATGCGAGGGCTGAAGAGCTTCAGCCAGGAGACCCTCGGCTACATCGACGGCCTCGCTATGAAGTACGGCGGCGAATAGCTAGAACTTCGCCTTGTCGTAGAACCGCCAGGCGCCCATCCTGCGGTTCCTTGCGAGGCTCAGGTAGTAGCTGAGCCACTCCAGCTCAATGAAGAGGGTGAAGGGAGTCGTCAGGTTGTCAACGTCGAGGCCCTGGGAGTCGTACTCGATGCATTTGACGCCGTTGCCCCTGCTGAACTTTATTATAGCCTCCTCGAGTTCTCGCTGGCATCCTCTGCCGCGAAGGAATATGGCTGCCGTTCCCTCTGTGAATATCTCTAGGGCGCCGTGCCCGAACTCGCTGTAGTCGACGGCGGTGCCGTGGATCCAGCACATCTCCATCAACGTGCTGAGCGCGTACTGGTAGGCTAGGCCCCAGTTAATGCCGCCTCCCACCACGAAAATCTCGTCATGGTCTTTGAGCTCGAGTCCCTGCCTTCTCGCGGTTTCCTTGGCTTCTGGGATCATCTTGGGCAGCGTTTCGGGGAGCCTGGTCACTGTGTCCACCATACTCTTGCCCACCTCGCAGCCTTTCTCCTTGAATATCGAACCGAACAATGTGTACAGGCTGCCCAGTTTACCTAGGGTGACGCCGCGAGCGTCCCACCCGAACCCGTGGGACGCCTTGCCGTTGATGACGGAGTCCTGTTTCTGTGTGAGGCCCACGGTGACGGCTCCCCTCCCCTTGCACCACTCCAGCGCCTCTACGATCTCCTTGGTCTTCCCACTACTACTGATTAACACGACGACTGCGTCCTCGTCGACGGATGCAGGCCGCTGCTCCAGGAACATCCTGCCGCTGTACGCCTTCACAGGGACCTTGGTGTGCTTGTCTGCGAGGTACTCGATGGGAAGCTGTACGCTGTAGCTTCCACCGCTGCCCACCATGTAGTAGCGCTCATACTTGGACAGCTCCTTGCCCAGCTTCACCAGCTCGGGCTTCTTCTCGACGACCGCGTCGAGGGTCTCCTCGGTCACCCCGTCCTCCAGCCAATAGGGGCGGTAGGTCTCCTCGGTCAAATAGTCTACGGGTTCACTCATGTGTGGCACCAGATGTCAAAAAGGAACGCATCTAGTTTTAAAAACTTTTCAAAAATGGGTTAGAGTCTATAGATCGAGGTGTAGGGCTTCCTTGAGGCCCTTGTAGCGGTTCCTGATGGTGACCTCGGTGACGCCGGCGGCGTCCGCGATCATCTTCTGGGTCCTCTTCTCCTCGTTCATCACGCACGCGATGTAGAGTGCGGCTGCGGCGAGTCCCATGGGGTCCTTGCCTGCGGTGGTCTTCAGCTCCTCGGCCTTCCTGAGGATGTTCACGGCGGTCTGCTGTGTGTTCTCGCTGATGTCCACCTTGGCAGCGATCTTGGGCACCCTGTACTGGGCCTTGGGGATGGGCATGCTCAGGTTCAGCTCCCTGAGGAGAAGCCTGTAGCAGCGGGCCAGGTCCTTCTTGTCGATTGTGCTGACCTTGCCGAGTTCGCGTAGTGTCCTGGGCGTCCCTGTGACCCTACACGCGGCGTAGAGGCTGGCGGCCGAGATGGCGCTTATGCTGCGTCCGCGTACAAGTCCCTTCTCTAGGGCCTTCCTGTAGATGACGGCTGCGCGCTCCTTCACCGGTTTGGGTATGTGGAGCTTGTCGCTTAGCCTGCTGAGCTCGGTCATGGCGTGGCTCAGGTTCCTGTCTACGCTGGATTGATAGCTTGACCTGATGTGCCACTTCTTGAGTCTGAGCATCTGGAACATCGTGCTTGTCGGGATGGTTCTGCCGAACGCGTCCTTGCCCACCTGGCCGATCATCGTGCTGAGGCCCTTGTCGTGGACGCTGAAGCTGAGGGGCATCCCTACGCGGCTGCGACTGTTCCGCTCGTCCTGGCTGAAGGCTCTCCACTCGGGGCCCTCGTTGATCATGGTGTCAGCCACGACGAGACCGCATCCGCCGCAAATCCTCTCCCCGGAGCCACCGTCAATAATTATGTGCCTGCTTCCACACTCCGGGCAAACATCCTCGCTACCCTGCCGTGTATTGGGTTTTAATATCATATCATATACACCTTTTTTGAGACTGAAGCGCTAGGAATACCCCGAATCCCATCGGAATATTTATTAGCGCACAGAGCAGCGATACAGCACCTTTCACGTATATATATCTTTCGCCCATATTTACTATAGATTCGTTGAAGGTGGACGTAAAATCTAATATATAATTCATTTTTAAGTATAAACTATTGATTTTACGGGTCCATGGACAACTTTTCAGTATATTCGGTGGTCCGGATAACCGTTTTAACCCTTGAAGACATGAGTTTGTCTATGGCTGAGATACCAAGGGTCAAGATCACGGTCCTCGGGGGCTCCACCACCATAGGGTCGGGGTTCCCCCGCGGCTACGAAGGCGTCAAAATCATTGCAGAAGACTTGGTTTTCGAGACGCCTTTCGGCCCCACAGCGCCTTTCACCCACGGGGAGGTCGACGGGAAGGAGTTCCTGTACGTCGGCTTCCACGGGATAACCCGCGAGATAAGGAACACGGAGCCTGACAGCAGCGGCGAACGCGTATTCTATGTGCTCTGGAAGGCAGGGGTCAAGAAGATTCTAGGCACGGCTCTCTGCGGCAGCACAAACAGGCTTCTGGACCCGGGGGACGCCGTGGTCCCCGACGACTTCGTGGACTTCACCACCAAGCGGCCCCAGATGCTCATGGCGAGCCTCCAGGACAAGGGCCTAGATGTGCCTAGGTTCAGCTACAGGCTACGTCAGCCCCTCTGTCCTGCCCTCAGCGGGCTGCTCGTGGACGCCTGTGTTGACGCCGGGTTCCCCCGGGTCTTCAAGCGGGGCATCGTGGGCGTGGCCGAGGGGCCTCGGCTGGAGAGCCCAGCCGAGATCAGGCTCAGGTGGCAGAACATGGGCATCGACGTTGTGACTATGAACCTGGTGCCCGAGGTCTTCTTCGCGCGGGAGATAGGGGCTTGCTACGCGGCCCTGGAGCTTGTTTCTAACTACGGTGAGGGCCTCGTCGACCCGCGCTGGGAGGGCTCCACCGCGTTCAGCGAGTTCCAGAAACGGTGGAACAGGCCGTCAGCAGAGGCGATTCTCAGCGTCCTGAAGGCTATGGATCCGGACGACGAGAGCTGCGGCTGCGGCGGGCTCCGCTGGGAGAGCGTCCTCCTCTAGCCGACCACTTTCTTCATCAGCCTCAGGTGGTTCCCACCCAGCATCTTCTTTATGTCCAGTTCGCTGTACTCCCGGTTCACAAACTCCTCTGTTATCCCCGGCATCTTGGTTACGTCCTCTAAGCCGACCGGGGTTGATGGGATGCCGTCGAAGTCGCTGCCGAGGCCCACGTGGTCAGGCCCCACGAGGTCCACGATGTGGTCGATGTGGTCCACCACTCTCTGCAGCGTGGCCTGCTCGGGGTGCACGAAGCCTGGGGCGAAGTTCATCCCCATGACGCCGTCGTTCTCGGCGAGCGCCACGATCATCTCGTCGGTCATGTTCCGGGGGTGGCTGCAGACGACGCGGCTGTTGCTGTGGCTCGCGATGATCGGGTGCTTGGTATGGTCGAGGACGTCCCAGAAGCCCTCGTCGTTGATGTGGCTCACGTCGATGATCATTCCGAGCCGGTTCAGTTCCTCGACGGCTTGGATCCCGAGCTCGCTGAGGCCGCCGCCCGTGCGTCTATCGGTTACGCCGTCGGCAAGCTGGTTTCGTATGCTGTGGACGAGCCCCACCATCCTGACGCCGAGGCGGCGGAAAACGCGGAGCATCTCTATCTTTCCCTCGATGACGTCGGCCCCTTCGATGCTTAACAATCCTGCTACCATGCCCTTCCTCTTAGCGTCCAGCACCTCGTCGCTGCTCGTGACTGGAGTGAGGGAGTCGCAACTGTTACACTCCATGTAGAACCTGTCGATCATCTCCAGGGCGGTCCTGAGGGGGTGCGTGGGGGTTCTGCTGCGTTCGCTGGAGACCGCGAAGACTTGGCAGTCCACCCCTCCCTCCAGGAGACGCGGTGCGTCTACGTGGCCGAGGGTGCTTCTGACTCCCATCCCGATGTCGTTTCTGTCGTCCCACATGGAGTCCCTGGGGCGGGTGAACTCGGGTAGGAGACACTTCAGGGTGTCGCAGTGGGTGTCCACGACGACGGCTTTTCTGTGCAGATTCATGGTGTCCATGGCTTGTCATCCCTATGTTGCTTCATGGGGGAATATCGTTTGGCTGGTTTAATAAGCGTCGCAGGCGCCCATTAGGGTGTGATTTGAATGGTTAAGGTGCCTGAGAACATCAAGGCGGCGTTCACCGCCCAGAGGGTGATCCCCATGGCGACGGTGAACGGGGAGGGAGTCCCTAACATCATCTACGTCGGTATCTGGTGGTGGGAGGACGAAGAGACTCTCTGCGTGGTAAACAACTACCTCAACAAGACCCTCGCAAACGTCAAGGACAACGGCCGCGTATGCTTCGTGTGCTACGGCAAGGGCGGGAGCTATCAGATCAAGTGCATGGCCGAGGATGTGACGGATGGGCCGCTGTACGTTAAGGCGCATAAGTTGGCGACGGAGCGTGAGAGGCCGTTTCCGGGCAGGTCCGCTGTAGTCTGCAGGGTCCTGGAGATATACCAGGGCAGCGGCGGCGATGGGGCAGGCGACAGGCTAGCCTAACCCTTGTCAGATTTATATTATGAAGCGGCTGGGCTCTTCCTCGCGTTGCTTGCCGAGGCCCTTCTTCATACCAAAATCGGTGATGTCGCGGTCATACTCGACGAACTTGGTGACCATGTCGAGGATGGTGTCGCTCATCTCCTGGAGCTCCTCCTGTGTGAACTGGCTCATGACCTCCGGGCTGTTGACCCACTGCATCCAGCCGCCGAGGCTGTGGCTGAGGGCGCCGAAGCCGTACCGCATGGTCCTGACGAGGTCGAGGCGGTCTTGGTTGCGTTTCTCGCGTAGCTCGATTAGCATGTCCAGCGTTTTTTTGCTTCGGTCGATCCAGCTGACGTTCATTGTGTTTCGGGTGATTTACGGGGCGGTGTGTATTAAACTGTGTGGAGCAGGTGAGGATTTAAATCCCAGCCATGTTAGACTTTGTCGGTGTTGCCGGGGTCGCTTAGCCTGGAAGAGCGCCAGCCTGGAAAGCTGGTGTCCGCAAGGACCCAAGGGTTCAAATCCCTTTCCCGGCGCCAAAAACATATCACAAAACCATACAGGAAATTCATAACTGTTTTACGAAGATAAAATAAAATATACTGGGCTGTGGCATGTCAGAGATGAAGCGGAAGTACTTCACCTTCGAGGAGGAAGAGTTAACGTGGATAAATCCCCTCCTCGCGGAATGGTCTGAGGAGAACGATGAGAGATCCCAGAGTGACCTCGTTCTGCAACTGCTGAAAGACTATAGAGACAGGGAACCGCCCCTGAAAGAAACACTGGACAGCGCCGCCAGTTCAATGAAGGAGAAGCTATCAGACTACTCTGCTCGATCCAAAGACGCTCTGGACGGCGTCATGGTGAAGTCGAAGGACGACTTGCAGAAGGTTCAGAGCAGGGTGCAGTCCGGTGGATCGAAGTTGATGGATCAGATTCGCAAAGTAGAGTCTAACTTCCGTACAAAACTGGAAGACATCAAGGCGGAGAGAAAAGAGCCGAACGACGACCCTGAAGAAGTGTAGATCCTATCCAAACTCCATCTAGAATAAGTGGTGCTCTCAAGTCATCCAGATTCATGCACTTAAAT
>JAEHCT010000027.1 GCA_020697635.1 Candidatus Bathyarchaeota archaeon | reverse complement strand
GGTCTGCTCACCGCCGAGGAGTACTTCGAGGCCATGACCCGTAAGGCTCAGGCCGAGCTGAAGAAGATCAAGGGGACTGAAGATGACTGACAGCAAGGTGCTCGTCATCCCGTGCAGCGGCATAGGGAAGCCATTCGGCACAATAGGCAGGGAGGCCACGTTCACCGTGGTCGACGAGCTCCGCCCAGGGAAGGCGGACACCAACTGCCTGAGCCTGCTCGTGATGGGTGACCCAGACGCCAAGAGGCAGGTCCAGGAGAGCCTGTGCGTCGCGGTGGACGGCTGCCCGCTGGAGTGCGCCCGGAAGAACATTGAGATAGCCGGGGGCCGCATCGACGCCCACGTAAGAGTGATGGACCTGCTCCGAGACAACAGGGGCCTCAAGCCCAGGCAGGTCACCTTCCTCGACGAGGACGGCGAGAAGCTCGCTGCGATACTCGCCGAGAGGATAGCCGAGAAGGTGGACGATCTCTACACGGGGGGATCACGGTGAACATAAAGCCAAAGATAGGCGTGGTCTCGTGCAGCGGCGAGTGCTGCATCCTCGGCACGCTGAGCCGTGTGGCCACAAGGTTCATCCTCGAGGGCGTCAGGGCCGACACGGTCACCCTGTGTCTCCCCCTCTTCCTGGCCGGGGACAGCGGTGAACGGGAGTTCGCCCAGCGCTTCCCCACCGTCAGCGTCGACGGGTGCCATAAACTATGCGCCAAGAAGGCCATCGAGAAGTTCAGCGGGCCCACGGCCGCCTCGGTGGACATGGAGAAGCTACTCATGGAGTGGGGCGAGGAGCCAACAGGCACGAGAAAGACGCTGTCCGCTAAGGACGTCGAGTTCGCGAAGCGAATAGCCCAGGAGGTTGCCAAGAGAGTCGACGAGGCGAGGGAGGACCAGGATGGCTGACTACTCGACGAGAGTCAAGTGGGTGGGCGGCCACAGAGGAGTCCTGAGCTGCAGCAACGGCGCCGAGCTCCCCTTCAGCGCCCCCGCGCAGCTCCACGGGGAGCCGGACGTCCTTACCCCCGAGGACGCCTTCGTGGGCGCCCTGAACACCTGCTACACTTTGATGTTCATCTGGGCCATGGAGAAGCTCAAGATAGAGCTCGTCGACTACGAGTGCGAGGTGGTTGGCCACGTCGAGGAGTTTCTGGACAGGACCTCCACCTTCAGCGGGATGACGGTCAAGCCCAAGGTGGTGGTCAGGGGCGCCTCCGAGGCCAAGGTCCGCCGGGCGTTGAAGCTGGCGGAGAAGTACAGCCTCGTCTGGCAGTCTATCAAAGCCGAAGTCTCCCTGGAGCCTGTCATAGAGATTCTCTAGGTTAAGAGCTCACCTATCGCCGCCTCGGCGGCTTGTATGCATGAGAGAAGGTCGTCGAGGGTCGCCACGAGGCTTCCGATGCCTCTCCTGCACTCCAAGTTGATGGTGACGACGCCTCCGCTGGCCTCTGCCTCGATCTTGACTCCCTCCGGCGTCGTCAGGTTGTCCGGCTCGATCGCCCTGAGGATGGCCTCCGCGGTCCTCTGGTCCACGTACTGTATGGTTACCGTGGCCTCACTCTTTGAGGTGCTCGGGGACAAGGCTGTTCACCCTAGCTATGAACTCTTCCTCCTTATCAATGGGCACATAAGCCCCGGCGGCGACGTCGTGGCCGCCCCCGCCGCCCCCCATCGCCTCGGCCGCCTTCTGCATCACCAAGCCCATGTGGAGGCCGCGTAGTGCGAGCTCCTCTGTACTCCTGGCCGAGACCTTCATCTGGTCGTCCTCGCTCGCCGCCGTCGATATTATGGGTTTCTTCTTCTTGAGGATTCCCTGGTTGAGCAGTATCCCCGAGACGACGCCGATGACAGTGTCGTCGATGGTGTCCCCCGCCCTTATGACGTAGATGTGGTCCCGCTCCTCCACCATGTCGTTCTCCCTTACTAGGCCTAGGCTCGAACCGATCTTGCGGCGGTAAAGGTCAAGTATCTCCTGGGCCTCCGCCATGGCCTCGCCTCGGTCGCCGAGGCAGATGCTGAGTCCCACCCCCGGCTTTTCCATCCTGCCGCATGCGTTGAGGAGGCTCCCGTGCTCCCTGCCGCTCCGCAGGCTCGTGCTGGGCTCCTCCAGCCTGAACGTGTATATGGTGCCTATGAGCTGGTGGACGGCTCCCGCGTCGCAACCCATGCTAACCATGTGGCTGCTCAGGGCGCTGAACAGGGTCCTCTTCTCCTCGTCGGTCAGGTCGGCCAGGGAGCGAAGCCTGTCCCCCTCGTTGGCCGGTATGCCCACCTCCCTGAGGAACGCCAAGCAGGCCCCCTCCTCGCCGCTCAGCCCCGGGATGTAGGGGGTGGTCGTGTAGGCGATGGCCTTGGCGAGGGGCCGCGTCTCGTAGCCGTAGAAGATGAGCCCCACATGCTTCTCGAGGAACCCGTCCTTCACCGCGTCCTCCTCTATCAACGTGTTCAGGCCGGTGAGGGTCTTCCTCTCTCCCTTGTCCTGCTGGTCCCCCAGGGCGCCGACTAGGCCGAGGCAGCTCAGGTCCCTGTTTCCTTCGTCGACCTCCCTGGCGAAGAGATAACATATTCCGCTGGCCGCTATCTCCCTGGCGCCGTCTATGCCGTGGAGCATGGGGTTCACGTGCACCAAGTTGTCGGCCTCGTGACCCGCAGGGAGGTGATGGTCGAGTATTATGACGTCTTGGCTCAGGTTCTCGGCGATCAGGTCGGTGTACCCGCTGCCGAAGTCGCTGAACACTATGAGGCTCGGGTTCTCCTCTGCAAGGCTCCTTACGAGCTTCTCGTCCAGCTTCTTCTCGCTGCTGGTCCTGAACGCCGCGCCCTTGCGGTGAGCCACGACGCTGAGGATACCCCCGCTGGCGAGGCCGTCCGCGTCGTTATGGGTCACTATTCGTATCCTGCTGCCCATCTCGACGTGCTTGATGAACAGCTCCACGGCTGGCTTTAAAGAAGAGATGAACGCGTCCTCGCTGGACATTAAGGTCAGCTTATACGGTGACTATCTCGCGCCGGTAGTTCCAGTCCCTCGGCAGGACTCCCCTGCGCTTGTAGTACCTGGTGACGCGGTAGATCATGCTCTCTGTGAGCTGCATGCTCCTCTTGTTGCTGTAGTCCTTGTGGTTGCGCTCTATGTGTCTCCGGAGACGGGTGGCGCGGACCATCAGGTTGTAGAGGTCCTCGGGTATCTCGGGGGCCAGCCCGGCCTCCTCCAGGACCTTCCTGACGCCGTACCCCACGATGGGCTTCACCAGGGGTACCCCGTGGACGTCTCTGAGAATGTTGCCTATCTGGCTCTGGGTCTTACCCTCGCGGGCCAGGTTTATGATGAGCGCCTTGACCTCGTCGGGCTGGTAAACGACCCAGTTGGGGGGCCTCTTGCTCACTGGCCGTGTGCTGTGGCTTCTGCCCCGCATGTTTGAGAGTTTGCCTACCATACCGTGTTTTCTCCGGGTGCTCTATGGTTAGACTCTACGCCATTTAAAAAGGTTATCTCGGACCCGGAAGAGGGTTCAGAGACGAGATGGACACCTGTTATCTACGACCACCATCAAAGATACTACGTGAGTTTCGATGGTCAAGGAAGTTGAGAGCGTTCTAAGCGTCGGAAGGGAGCTCGCGGAGCACGTGACTGGGGCGTCCTACGAGGAACTGCCTCCCGAGGTGGTGCACCAGGCGAAGCGGGTCATACTTGACTCCTTGGGGACAATCTACATGGGCTCCAGGAAGGAGGAGGCCGCCGGGATAGACAGGTTCCTATCCGGCTTAGGCGAGCCTGAGGAGTGCACCGTCCTCGGCGCAGGCAGGAAGACCAGCCTACAGTGGGCTGCGTGGGCCAACGCCGCCTACGCTCAGGTGCACGACTGCAACGACGGCCACAGGGAGGCCGCAGCCCTCGGCGGCTCGTCTCACCCAGGGAGGGTCGCCGTCCCCACAGCACTCGCAGTCGGCGAGAAGCTGCGCGCTTCGGGGCGCGACGTGATCACAGCCGTCACGGTGGGCTACGACGTGGCCGCCAAGGTGAGGGGGATGAACAACAGGCCTCCGGCGTCTGCTTACTGCTCAGCCGCTGTGGCTAGCAGGCTGCTTGGGCTCGGCGTCGACGAGACCATCTTCGCCATGGGCATAGCGGGCTACCATAGCCCCAGGGGGGTCCCCAGGACCATGGGGTTGGACGTCAACTTCCTCAGCAACGGGTACCAAGCCAAGGTGGGAATCGAAGCCGCGCTGCTAGCCAGGGAGGGTCTGAACGGCCCCAAGCTCGCCGACGACAACAGGCTCTCCACCCGCTTCAAGACCCGGGGCCTCGGCGAGGAGTACGAGATCATGAACGTCTACATCAAGCCTTGGCCCACCTGTAGGATGACCCATAGCGCCGTCGAGGCGCTGCTGCGGCTGAGGGAGCGGCACGGCTTCACGCCTGACGACGTGGAGGAGGTACAGGTAAGCCAGCTCACCCACGGCATGTACATAACCGACGAGAAGGTGGGGCCCGACAGCTACTACAAGAACTGCCAGTTCAACCTCCCCTACATCGCCGCCTGCGTCATCGCCGACGGCGAGGTCACGGAGACCCAGTTCACCAAGGAGAGGATAGCGGACCCCAAGCTCCACGAGCTGGCCGCGAAGGTGAAGGTGACGCCCGACGAGGGGCTCGACAGCGTCTACCCTGAGGGCAGCAGACCCGCCACCGTCGAGATCAAACTCAAGAACGGAGCCACCCACACGGAGAGAGTGGACATTCCTTGGGGTGAGCCGCGTAACCCCCTCACTGACGTAGAGCTCTTCGAGAAGTTCGTGAACTGGTCCAGCCCCACCGTCGACAGGGGGAAGGCCGAACGGATCTGGTCAGCCCTCAAGGGGATGGATGAGCGGGGGGACGTATCGGAGCTCATTCCACTCCTCTAAGATCCTTCACTATGATAGAGAACGCTATCAGGCTTTTATGACTCCATGACTTTGTTCCATAACCGTCAATTATAGTTTAAACAAGAGTAGAGCCGGTATGAGCAGCCTAGCTATTTCTCTAGCCGTTCATGACGTCATGACCAGCGAGGTGGTGACGATAGACCCCTCGGAGACCGTTAAGACCGCCGCGAGGGTCATGACCCGCTTCGGAATAAGCAGCCTCATAGTCCAGTCCGAGGACGGCATACTCGGAATAATCACGGAGAGGGACGTCCTCACGAGGGTGGTGGCCAGCGGCAGGGACCCACCGCTCGTAACCGTGGCGGAAGTCATGACCAGCGCCCTCATCTCCGTGCCCCCCGAGACCCCGCTTCTCGAAGCGGGCTGCATCATGCTCCAGAACAGGATCAAGAAGCTTCCCGTCGTGGACTCCATCGGCCAAGACAGGGTGATCGGCATCCTCAGCCTCACCGACGTGGCCAACTACCAGCCCGAGATCATGAAGGAGTACATGGCGACTAAGAGCCACGAGCAGGAGGCTCTGGCCGTGGAGCAGCTGATCAACATGGACGAGGGGCAGCGCCTCGAGTTCAAGGCCAGCCTCCGCTACAACAACGTCAGGGGCTGCGTCGACCAGGACCTGGAGTACAACTGCCTCAAGACCGTATGCGCTTTCCTTAACGCCGACGGCGGGGACCTCCTCATAGGCGTCTCGGATGACAACTGGGTGGTGGGGCTCGAGACGGACTACATGACCCTCCCCAAGAAGAACCGGGACGGTTTCGAGAACCACATGGTTAACCAGATAAGCAACAAGATCGGTGACGTCTTCATGGGCAAGATCAAGTTTAGCTTCCACGCCATGTACGGCAAGGAGCTTTGCCGCGTGCACGTCCTGCCCAGCAGGGACCCGGCTTTCCTCCAGGAGAAAGGCAAGCAATCCTTCTACGTTAGAACGGGCAACAACTCTCGCCCATTCAAGATAGCCGACGCCACGAAGTACCTCCTGGACAGGATGAATTATGTGGATCCGTTCCAGTCCCCGCCTCTGGCCGAGTAGAGGCTAGTCTGCTTCAAGCCACTCGCCCAGCTTCCTGAAGGCGCGGGCCCTGTGGCTGATCCTCGCCTTCTCCACGGCGCTCATCTCGCCGAAGGTTCTACCGTCGCCCTCCTCCGGCATGAATATGGGGTCGTAGCCGAAGCCGTTGGTGCCCCTCATCTCCTCCGCTATGCGGCCCCCCACCTCCCCGGTGAAGGTGACGCTCGTGTCGCCGTCCCGGAACGCCACAGCCGATAGGTACCTGGCGCCCCTCTCCGTCTCGCCCTCCATGAGCTTGAGTATGCCCTCGTTGTCGATGGTGCGCAGCGCGTAGCTGCTGTACGGACCGGGGAACCCGTAGTACTTGTCTATGTAGAGCCCCGCGTCCTCGATGAGTATGGGGATGTCCACGTCGAGCACCTTTAGGCTGTACTCGGCTATCAGCTCGGGGTCGTCCGCCTGGATCTCTACGCGGTCTATGCTGAGGCGCTCCAGCTCGACGCCGAACTCGGCGAGCACCTCCCTCGCCTCCTCGTACTTGTGGTCGCTGCTGGTCCCCATCCATATCCTAGTTCTTCTCAATGTATCTTCCCCTCTTGGCCACCTCTTCCATGCGCGTCAGCGCCTCCTCTGCCTCCGCACCCAGCGTCTCCCTGTATCCCTCGACGAAGGCGGCGAGGAGCTCCTCCTGGTGCCTGTAGTGGGTGCTGGTGAGCATCCTGTTCATGAGGTTGAGGTCGACGCCCCGCTTCTCCACCTCCGTGCTCACCTCCGCCAGCCCGAAGTCGATGAAGACCAATCTGTCTCCCTGCTTTAGTATGTTGCTCGTGGTGAGGTCGCCGTGGATTATGCCCGCCCCGTGGAGCCTGCCCGCGTACCAGCCTATACGTGTGAACAGTATCCGCCTCTCCTCGTCCGTCAACTTGTCTACGACGTCCCTGACCTTCGCCCCATCGATGTACTCCATGACTATGACCGCGTCGTCCGGGTCGACGTGGTACAGCAGCGGCGTGGGCACGCCGCTCAGCTTCGCCCTGTGTATGATGTCCGCCTCGGCCTTCGTCCTGCTCCTCCTGAGCCGGCTGTCGAGCTCGGGGTGCCTGTAGCCCTTGGGATTACGTATCTTGGACAGCGTCTTCAGCCCGTTCCACTCTCGTAGGACGAGGTCGGCCTCCGCGCCCTTGGCTATCACTCTCTCCACGGTATCTCCACCTGGTCCATTCTCCAGCTCGGGTTCACGTGGCTCGCGTCGAGGGGCGTCACGTGGCCCGCCTGGTAAGCGATGAGCCCCGTCCAGGCGATCATGGCGCCGTTGTCCGCCGCCAGCCTGATGGGGACGACGTGCGGCTCGGCGCCGTGATCCCCCGCTATGTCCCTGACGATCCCAGCGAGCCTCTTGTTGGCTGCGACGCCGCCCGTGAGGAGCAGCTCGGGCTTCCCCGTGTGGGCCAGCGCCCTCTCGGTGACCTCGCCGAGCATGGCGTAAGCCGTCTCCTGAAGACTGTAGCAAAGGTCCTCTATGGTGTGTCTCCCGCTGTGGAGCTCAGCGGTTATCGCGGTGAGGAGGCCGCTGTAGCTAAGGTCCATCCCCTTGACCGTGTAGGGGAGAGGTATCAGGTTCTCCCCGGCCGCCGCCTTCCGCTCTATGTCGGGGCCGCCGGGGTACTCTAGGCCGGCCTCCCTGGCGAAGGAGTCCAGACAGTTACCCACGGCTATGTCCAGTGTCTCGCCGAATATCCTGTATCGGCCTGACTCGTAGCCCGAGACGATGGTGTTTCCTCCCGAGACGTAGAGTGTGAGGGGGTCCTCCGCCCCTGTGGCCATGCGGCCCACCTCGACGTGGGCGACGCAGTGGTTAACCCCGACGAGGGGTTTCCTCATGTAGGCGGCCAGGGCCCTGGCGCTGGTGGCGCCGGTCCTGAGGCACGGCCCGAGCCCGGGGCCTTGGGCGAACGCGATTATGTCGATCTCGTCGACGGAAACCTCCGCAGTGTCCAGGGCGCGTCTGACGGCGTTCCCCATCTCGTCGCTGTGGTGCCTGGCGGCCTCCCGGGGGTGGATGCCCCCCTCCTCGGGTACGTGGACGTCGAGGATGTTTGCTAGCACTTCTTTGTCACTGGATACTATGCCGATCCCCAGGTTGTCGGCCGTTGACTCGACGCCGAGCGCGATCATTCAATCCCAGAAAACAGGAACCAGATAAAAACCTTTACACATAAGGCGGTAAAGCTGGGTCCGGAGAAAGTATAGGGAAATTGGGTTACTGGACGTAGATGGCCGGCCTGTAGGGCTTGGCTCTGTGGGCCCGCTTCTCCGGGTCCTCCGTCCACGGGTCGCTCTCGGCCGAGACGGCTACCTCGCAGTCGTACTCGCCCTCGATGAAGCTAACCGCGTCCATGAGGATGTTCACCTCGTTTAGCTGCCTCATCTTCAGCCGTAGCTCCACCTCGCCGTCCGGCAGCTTTATGACGTCGTCCACGATCTGGCGGGCGTAGCCGGGTACGGCTTTACTCCTGGCCTTCATCTCGGCGTCCTTGAACGCCTCCTTTATGAGGGTTCCCACATCCAGCTGCTCCCTCTTCGCCAGCTCCAGAGCCTTAAGGTAGATCTTCCACTTCCAGCCGTCGGCTGTGTAGAAGTGGATCTTGACGGGGCTGATCTTGGTGACGCGGATTATCTTCTGGACATCCTCCATGCAGGTCTGTATCATCCCCTCTAGGGCCTCGCTCTCCCGGCTCATGTACGCCTCGTCGACCTTGGGCCACTCGGCGAAAGCTATGAAGCCCTCGCCGCCCATCTTCTCCCAGATCTCCTCGCAGAGGTGGGGCGTGAACGGCGTCATCATCCGGACCTGCGTGTCCAGGACACGCCACTCCACGTAGCGTATAGCGTCCGCCCGCTCCGTCTTGTCTAGTTCCCTGGCGACGCGCTTCTGGTACCAGTCCATGTCCTGGTTCAGGTTGTACATGGCGGCGTGTATGGTCTTCCGGACCTTCAGCTCCTTCAACGCCTCGTCGGCCTCGGCTATGTAGCTCTGGAGCCTGCTCAGCATCCATCGGTCGATGTCATGCAGGTTGTCTGGGCTGCCCCTGCCCTGCTCTATGATCTTCATGACGCGCTGGTGGAACCTCTCCAGGTTGTCCCCCATGTTCTTGGCCAGGTCGGGGCTGAAGTCGGCGTCCTTCAGGGGCTCCGCCGTGATCATGAGACTCAGGCGCAGCGGGTCGGCGCCGAAGCTATCTATGGCGTTTATCAGCGGGATGATGTTGTTGAGACTCTTGCTCATCTTGCTGCCTTCCATCAACACGCTGCCGTTGATGACGATGCCCTTAGGCCACAGCTCTCTGGGCCATATGCCGTTGTGGCAGAACACCATGTATGTGAGGTGGTTGCTGATGAGGTCGCGTCCACTGTGGCGGGCGTCAGGCGGGTAGAAGTAGCTGAACTCGTTGTGGATCTCCTCAAGTTTCTCCGCGGGGAACTCCGTGGTCTCTGCGACGCTCTCCGCGTCGCCTCTGCCCAGGAAAACGTAGTCCCAGAACGCCTCTGTGAGCCGCTCAGGCTCTGGCCCCACCTCGTTGATGCCCTTTATGACCGTGTAGTACGCCATGTAGATGACTGAGTCGCTCAGCGCCTCTATTATCCAGTCTGGCTCCCACGGCAGCGGCGTCCCCAGGCCGGCCTTCCTGGCGCACGCCTTCTCCCTTAGCCAGTCCACGACGTTGTGGAACTCCTGGCGAAGCTCGATGGGTATGATGGTCATGCTGTCTATGTTCTCGTGGGCCAGCCTCTTCCACGCGGGGTCGCCGTAGTTGATGAACCACTGGTTCTCGAATATCTTGACCACGACCTCGCTGCCGCACCTGCACTGGACGGGCTCCAGCATCTCGTACATCGTGGTCGCGAAGCCTTTGGCTACTATGTCTTCCTTAACCGCCTCCTTGGCCTGCTGCACAGGCATGGACGCGTACTGGCCCGTGTTGTTTCTCATCCTGCCGCCGTGGAACTCGGCGCTGTAGACCTCTTTGGTGGCCTTCTCCAGCTTGGGGTCCTCCTGGTCGGTGACCCCCATGCGGTCCACGACGTCCCTGGCGGGCACGGGGCCGTAGCCGTCTATCTCTAAGACGCTGATGGGCTCCAGGTCCTTGATGTCGCTGGGCTTGAACCTGTAGGCGTCAGGGTTCTTCTTGGCCTCCCGCTTCAGCTGATCCAGCGCCACCAGGTCGAACGGCGCGTGGGCGGGCACCGACATGACGACGCCGGTCACCGCTTTGGGGTCCACGAAGCTGGCTGGTAGCATGGGGAACTCGTCACCCGTCACCGGGTTGGTTATGGTAACGCCGATGAACTTGCTTCCCTGGAACTCGCTGACCCTCTCGACGCTGTGCCCCAGCAGCTCCAGCTTGTCCGCCGCCTCAGTGCTGATGATCCAGGTCTCGCCGTCTACTTTCGCCTCGACGTAGGTGGCGTCGGGGTTGATCCACATGTTGGTGACGCCGAACACCGTCTCTGGGCGCAGCGTGCCCGCGGGGAAGACCATGTCGCCTTTCCTGAACTTTACGACGGTGAACTCCTCTATCTCGGGCTCCTTGTCGCCGACGGTGTCGTGCTGCCCCACGGGGTTGCCGCAGCTGGGGCACCAGCCCACGGGGTGGCTGCCCTGGGTGATGAAGCCTCTCTGCCGTAGCTTCTCGAACTGCCACTCTATGAACTTGCTGTAGACGGGGTCCACCGTGGTGAACTCGCGTCGCCAGTCCATGCTGTACCCGATGCGCTGCATCCCGTGCTTGATCTCCTCCGCGAAGTACGCCGCCATGCTGATGGGATCCTCCAGCTCGGGGAGCTTCTCCTCGGGGATGTTGTAGAGGTTGAGGAACGTCTCGAGGATACCCGGGTCTCTCTCTCTGAGCCTCTCCACCATGGCGAAGAGGGGTGTGCCCGTGTAGTGCCACGCCATGGGCAGAAGCACGTTGTACCCCTGCATACGCTTCCACCGGGCGTGGACGTCCGTCAAGGTGTACGTACGTCCGTGCCCTATGTGCTGCGGGCTGTTAGGGTACGGGTACGCCACTGTCAGGTAGAACTTGGGTTTCTCCGGGTCGGGGTCCGTCTCGAAGGCGCCGGCTTCCGCCCAGCGCCTCTGCCACTTCTCCTCGATGGCTTTCCAGTCAACCATATGC
>JAEHCT010000306.1 GCA_020697635.1 Candidatus Bathyarchaeota archaeon | reverse complement strand
CCGTCCGGCGTCGAGGCCCAGAAGGAGACGGGCAGAGAGATACTCGAACAGACAGGCGGAAGGGTGGACGCCTTCGTGGCCTCCATAGGCACCGGCGGCACCCTCATGGGGGTCGCCCAGGTGCTGAAGGGGTACTCGGAGAAGGTGAGGGTCGTGGGCGCCATCCCGTCGGGCTCCAAGAAGGAGATGAAGCCGGGGAAGCCGTACCCCAAGAGCGAGATAGAGGGCGGCATCATTTCGGAGATGGTGATGACACCCGGCCTCGTCGACGACATAGTACTGGTGACCGACGGGGAGGCGGTGGAGATGGCGATGAGGCTTTGGCGCGAGGAGGGAGTATTCGCGGGCATTTCCTCGGGAGCCAACGTGGTAGTAGCCATCCGGCTGGCCCGTGAGCTGGGTAAAGGATGCAGGGTCGTGGCGGTCATGCATGACAGCGGCGACAGGTACCTCACTTCGAGGCACTACGTTACATAGACCCGGCTACCCGACGACCCTGAGCGTATCCTCAGGGCTGGAGAGGAGCTGTGGTCCCCCGGGTTTGACGGCTACGACGTCCTCGTGGAGTATGCCGCCCCAGCCCACCTCGTAATAGGGGGTCTCGAAGCAGAGCACCATGTCCTCCATGAGCTTAACGCCCCTGGGGCCTACTGTGGGTGGGTCGTAGCCTTCGATGCCCCAGCCGTGTCCGGTGTGGTGCCGCCTGTAGTGGGCTATGCCTTCCCTGCGGACGGTTTCGACGGCGGCGTTGAATATTCTTGCGGTGTCCTCTCCGCGCTTAGCCATCTGGACGGCCTTCTGCTCCCCGGTGTGTATCGCGTGCCAGTACTTCTTGAGCTTGTCTCCTGCCTCCATGTAGGCGGCTACGCGGGCCATGTCGCAGGGGTAGCCCATGTAGGTGGCTCCGCCGTCGAAGCGGATTATATCCCCCGGCTGTAGCCTGTACTTGGAGGGCTGGGCTATGTCCGAGAAGGCTGTGCGTCGGCCGAACGCGACAGGCGGCCAGAAGGCGCCGAGGTACGAGTTGCTCTGCCCGCCCTCGTGGATGATGGTGGTCTGCCAGACGTCGGCGAACTCTCGCTCGGTTATGCCCCTGTGGATGGAGTCCAGTGACGCCTCCCAAGCCTTCTCGGTGATCCTTGCAACGGTCTTTATGCGGCTGATCTCTTCACTGGTCTTGATCATGCGTATCTCGGTGAACAGGGCTTGAGCCGGCACGGGCACCACATGGGGGAGGCGTTTCTTGATCATGCCCCAGAGGGGGTGACTGCCCCGGAGGTTGGACTCGTCGATGCCGATTCTTCCCTCGGTGAGCCCCCGCTCCATCAGTGCGTCGATGAGCAGCTTTGAAGGGTCTCTGGGCTTTGACTGCTCCCACTGCCTCTTTGCTTCGGCCACGGCTCTCTCCTCCGGGGTGAGCCCGTCCATGGTGGGAGGTGCCTCTATGTAGAACTCTCCGTAGTACCGTACGTCCCGGAACCATGGTGGGGACATGAGGGCGACGGGGGTCGTGCCTGCGATGGAGGTTACCATGAGGGGCTCGGTTCCACGTTCAAGCGGTATCACTGCGAGGCTGTCACCGTAGGGGCTGCAGTCGGTTGAGTAGAATACGTTGGCTGGGGACGAGGCGACCAGAGCCAGTAACTCGTTTTCGGCCATGAGTCTCTCGGCTCTATCCCTGTTCAGCAACATCGGGGTTCAGGTGAAGAGTCGTCCGCTGCCATTATATCGCTTTGGAGCACCCTAAACCTGCCGCGTTGGCGAAGGCTCTCTGGGTCTCCATCCTGTCCATCATGGAGCACCCCAGTGCGAGCACGGCGAACTGGTCCACGCCTCTCCGGGTGATCTCCCGGGCT
>JAEHCT010000305.1 GCA_020697635.1 Candidatus Bathyarchaeota archaeon | reverse complement strand
CTTCTTCGACGGGTTCGAGGTGCTTGAGCTAATATGTAAGCCCCGCCGCGCTCGCCACGCCTGGCCCGTGGACCAGAAGGACTGGGTGGGAGACCTAGAGAAGTACAGGCGGTTCACGATCTAACTCACATATGTCTGACCCTAAACTCAAGAGGGGCGTTTTATTGAAATTCAAAGACAAATCCATCCTGATCACCGGCACCACGCTGTAGGTGGACGGCGGCACACGGCTGCTAGTTTAGCTTCTCCAGCGCAGCCGCAACGATCAACGGGAAGACGACGGTGACGTCGCCGAAGATGGTGCTGGTCTTGGACTCCAGGCTGCCGCCCTTAAGCTTCCCCCACGTGATAGACTCCTTGAGAGGGGCGCCGCTTAGGCTGCCGTCCTCCACCCTCGCGGTGCTAATCTGGACCGCCGCGTCGAGCCCCTCCCTCAGAGTGTGCACGTACTGGGTGTGGTGCTTGGGCGTGCCCCCGCCCAGTATGATGGCCCCAGACTTCTTGGCGTCGTAGACCATGTCCGCCAACAGGTCGAAGTCCTTGAGGGGGTTGAACTCCAGCTTCTCGCGTTTGCTGTACATCCATAGCGGTATCCCGAGCATGCTGTCCAGGAACCCGGGGCTGAAGATGGGCACGTTCCTCTTCGCCGCGGTATATATTATGCTATCCTCGTCGCGGAGCCGTAGCCCCACCTCCCTGATGAACTCGTGGAACGCGATCCCAGTTCTCCTCTCCTCGGGGACGTCGTCGAGGATGCCGCCGATGAAGCCCTCCAGGTCCACGAAGACTTGACTCTCGATGAAGATGTCGTAGGCCCTGTTGTAACCCTCCTCGTAGAGCTCCTCGTCGTCCACGTTCACCGTGCCCACGAGGTGCCCTCGGCCCATGGCCTCCACCAGATCGTGGACCATGTTGGCTCCGTTGGTGACGACGGCGTCCACGTAGCCGTCCCTTATGAGGTCCCTGAATATAAGGCGCAGCCCGCCCGGCACCAGAGGCCCGGAGAGCGTTATAAAGGTGGTGTAGTCCGGGTCGCCGAACATCTCGGCGACGATGTCTACAGCCCGCCCCACCCTGCCTGCCCCGATGACGCCGGCCTTACGCATCTCCTCGGCGAGCTCGCCGACGGTCATTCCGCCGCGGAGCCGCATCTGGTGTACTCTGTTCATCTATGCGCCTTCAGTTCTTGACGCGCTGGATCTTCACACGGCCCATGATGATCCAGTACTCGACGTCCTTCCCCGCCCCCAGCTTGGAGGCGATCTCCTCGTCCTTGGGGATGGCGATGTCCATCATGTCGTAGGTCTCCAGATCCATGAGCTGGATGCTTGTGGGCCCCATGCTCACGACTTGGCCGCTCCTCTTGTCCACTATGGGTATCTGGATGTTGGCGTCCGTGCTGCTGACGAAGCTCTGCTTCCTGCCGTCGAATATGCTGATGGCGGTGCACCTGAACTTGGCGCTCCCGTGCTTACCCGGCTTGCTCTTCTGTATAGAGACGATCTGGCTGGGCTCGTCGTTGATTATCGCGTAGCTTCCCTGCTTTAGTTCCCCGACCTTAGATATCTTGAATGACAATGTTAACACCTGTCTCTAGTTTTAATCTCAAAGTGTGGTTAAAAAGTATAAAGGTAGCGAAAAAAAGGCGGTTCAGCTCATTTTTTCTCGTTTAATCTTGGATTTGTTTATGGTGAAAGTGACAGAGGAGCCCACCACCTCGACGTCGGGGATGACCCCTATGACCTCTTTGAAGAAGGCTCCGATGTACTCCTTCAGGAAGACGCTCCACCCGACGACCTGGTTGTGGCTCAGGTGGATGATGTCTGTTTCCACCCTCTCATAGTAGGTCGTCCTGAACCACCCGCTGTTGTCCC
>JAEHCT010000304.1 GCA_020697635.1 Candidatus Bathyarchaeota archaeon | reverse complement strand
GATGCAGCATAACGAAGAAAAGACGTGCTGGAACTGCCCCGGGGCCCTGCTCAAGGGAAACGTTGACTTCAGGGCGTGCGGCCAGTCGATAGCAGCGATAAGAAACAAGATCAGCGAGGAGGGCCTCCTCATCGAGTGCGCGAGACGCCCAGACCTCGGGATGTTCGAGCCGAGCATAACGTTCGAGCAGTGCCCGGAGTGGCATGAAACCCAGTACGGGTACCTCCTCAAAGACATGCGTGTGATGATCCTGGGGATCGACGGGTACCTGGGCTGGACCCTTGCCCTGAAGCTCGCGAAGCTAGGCTGCAGGGTCACTGGCGTAGACAACTACCTTAGAAGAGACGCCGTCGCGGAGAAGGGAAGCAAGAGCGTCGTGCCTATCGCGGATATGGAGACCAGGCTCAGAGCCGCCAAGGAGCAGCATGGCGTGGACATAGGCTTCCGTGAACTCGACCTTCTGGACAGGGACGAGCTGGCCGAGTACCTGAGAGAGGTGCAGCCAGAGGCGGTGGTCCACTACGGGGAGATCCCGAGCGCGCCCTACAGCATGGTGGACGCGGAGCACGCCATCAGGACCCAGCACAACAACACCCTGGGCACCCTCGGCGTTTTGTTCCTCATCAAGGAGATCTGCCCCGAGGCCAACATACTCAAGCTGGGCACCATGGGGGAGTACGGCACTCCGTTGACCGGGCGCCCCATCTTCGAGGGCCTGTTCCCCGCGGACGCTGTGCTCACTTGGAGGGGGCAGGAGTGGAGCATGGGCGGGGAGCTTACGCCGCGGGACCCGGCCAGCTTCTACCACGTCAGCAAGGTCCAGGACACATTCAACGTCTACGAGGCGTGCAAGTACTGGTGGCTCAGGAGCTACGACGTCATGCAGGGCGTCATCTTCGGCGTCCACACGGAGGAGGTCGCAGCGCACCCGGACCTGCGTACACGGCTCGACGTGGACGAGTGGTTCGGCACGGTGATCAACAGGTTCGTCGCGCAGGCCGTGCTGGGCATCCCGTTGACCGTCTACGGGTCCGGGGAGCAGATCCGGGGCTACCTGGCGCTGGAGGACGCCATGGAGTGCATGGTGCGGCTCCTGTCCTCGCCGCCGGAGCCCGGGCAGTACGACGTGGTGAACCAGCTCAGCCAGCTCTACAAGGTCAAGGAACTCGCGGAGATCGTGGCCAGGGTGGGGAGCCGGAGACACGGGCTCACCGTCCGCATACAGCGGGTGGAGAACCCCCGCGTCGAGGCGGATGAACACCCCTTCCTCGTGGTCGCCAAGAAGCTGCGTGAGAACCTCGGGTACCAGCCTAAGACACCGTTGGAGGTGGAGATCGACAGGATGTTCACCCTGCTCCTGCAGCCCAGGGTCCGCGGACGGCTGGAGTCCGTCAGGGACACCGTGTTCCCGACGACGTGGTGGAGCGGGGAGCACAAGGAGACCATGACGCTGGAAGTCTACGAGCCGGGGACCCACGTAACGGCGGGCTACAGCCCAGACCTCGTGGTATCAGAACATGATGGGGATGAGTAGATGGAGATAAGCGACAGGGAGTTCGACGAGAAGGTGCTCTCCTCGGAGAAGCCGGTGCTACTGGAGTACTGGGCGTCGTGGTGCCCACCCTGCCACACCGTTAAAGGGGTGCTCAAGAAGCTCGACGGAGATGACACGGGGTTCAGGATCGTCACCGTCAACGTGGACAGGAACCTGGGCTACGCCTCAAAATACAATGTGAAGGGTGTCCCGTGTTTCATGATCTTCAAGCAGGGCGAGCTCATCCACCGCGAGGTAGGCGCGAGATCAGAGAAACAGATACGCGCCATGCTCACCGAGCATATATGATTTAATGCGTTTTCGAGCTTACGTACAATATGTGATTACCAGATGTTAGGGGGTTTAATATAGCGCTCTCGCATCATTAA
>JAEHCT010000026.1 GCA_020697635.1 Candidatus Bathyarchaeota archaeon | reverse complement strand
TCATTTTCAAGAAAGCCGCCACGAAAAATCGCTTTATCTATGGATCTTAGAGAAAACCGTGCAAGTTGTTTAATGGACTCTGTCAAACCTTCTACCTCGTAATTATATCCACACAAACGTGTTGGTGTAAAGAGAATTTAAATCATCTATGATATGCACTTACATGAAACAATCATATAAGAAAAATAAATTTAGAACGTCTTTTAACCAATTGTTCTGGCCATTCCTAGAGTATACGCATGCCTGCCTTAGTTTCACAAGCATGATTCAATAAACCAGAACCCTCTATTCTGCACCATGACTGCTCTCGAAGGAATCAGGGTACTGGACCTCACCCACGCCCACGCCGGCCCCATATGCACCATGTTCATGGGCGCCATGGGCGCCGAGGTCATAAAGATCGAGCCCACCTGGGGGGAGATGACACGCATGTTCCCTCCCCTCATCAAGGGCCAGAGCCCCTACTTCCTGTTCATCGACCGCTGCAAGAAGGGGGTCACCCTCGACCTCAAGCACCCACGAGGAAAGGAGCTCTTCATGGAACTGGTGAAGAAGGCCGACGTCGTCATGGAGAACTTCAGCGCAGGAACCATGGACCGGCTGGGCCTCGGCTGGGACGTGCTGCGGAAGCTGAACCCAGGCATAATCTACGCGAGCATCAGCGGCTTCGGCCACACCGGGCCATGGGTGGACCGCAGGAGCTTCGACCCCATCGCACAGGCCACCAGCGGCTACATGTGGATAATGAAGGACGCCATAGACCCCGAGGGGCCGCCGCTGCAGGCGCCCGACGCCATCGCGGACACAATCCCCGGCTTCACCTGCCTCATAGGAATCCTCGCCGCCCTCATCCACCGAGGCAAAACCGGGAGGGGGCAGCGCGTCGACGTCGCCCAGATGGACAGCATGATGGCCGTGATGCAGAGCTTCAGCTTCTGGA
Source organism: Candidatus Bathyarchaeota archaeon (assembly GCA_020697635.1). Classification (GTDB taxonomy): domain Archaea; phylum Thermoproteota; class Bathyarchaeia; order TCS64; family TCS64; genus RBG-16-57-9. Next base: position 10,649 of record JAEHCT010000026.1, on the reverse strand, counting down.
ACCTCGCCGACACGACGTTCCTCAGGGCGGGCCGCGCCGGCCGCGTAGGCGTCTCGGGGCTCCACGAGACCAGCGACGGCTACGTCATGTTCAGCCTCCCGGCGGGCCGCATCACCGACTGGTTCAAGGATCTCCTCGGAGTAGAGGAGCTCACGGACGACCTCGTCCGGGAGTGGGTGAGCGGCCGCTCCACCGAAGAGGTGGTGGAGATCCTCGCGGAGACCGGCGTCCCAGTTGGCCCCGTCCAGGACCTCGACGAGGCCCAGCGCTGCGAGCAGACCGTCGCACGGGAGATGTTCGTCAAGGTGAACCACCCTACCCTCGGCGAGATCACCGAGCCCGGGTTCCCCATCAAGTTCAGCGAGACCATGGGCGACGTCACGACGCCGGCGCCCCTCCTCGGCCAGCACACAGAGGAGATCCTCACCGGGGTCCTCGGGCTCACCAAGGAGGAAGTAGAATCCCTGCGGAAGGAGGGCATAATCTAGCCGTCTCCACACCGGAACCCATCCCTCCAATGAGGAAAAACATAACCCCATGTAGCTATGAATCTCTCAATAGAACCGCGAAAACCAAAGGAAACAACAGCAAAAACCAACTAAAATTCCCAGAAAACGCCTAAAATAAGGAAAAAGACTGGGTTGGAAAACCGCCTAAACGCGCTTATATCGGTAAATAGCCGTTTCTAACGTTTAACTGATACATCGTTACCAGAAAAAACGCTTATAATAAGTAACCAATTATAAGGGAAATGCCGAGTCGTCGATGCACGCCGCCGCCTCAACAAGCACTCCGCACAGACGAAAGCGAAGACTGTACATGGCGGTGAACCAATTAATGGGGGCAATCAAGAGGCCTGAAACAAAGAGGGCTACGTGACTGTGCCCCTGTCGTCGCTGAACGCCTCATGCTCCCCGCCGTCGATGACAGCCTTCAGGTGCCTAGCCACCTTCCAGACGTCGTGGAAGCTTATGTAAAGCGGTATAGGCGCCAGCCTGATGATGTTCGGCGGACGGAAGTCTGGGACCACGCCGCGGGCGATAAGCGCTTGGGTGATCCTCCAAGCGTCCTCGTGCGTGACGCCGACGTGGCCGCCCCTCCTCTCGGGCTCCCTCGGCGTAGCCACCCCATAGTTGTAGGGCTCGCCGCCAAGCAACTCGTCAATCAGGAACATCAGGTACCCCGTGATCTGGATGCTCTTCTCACGTATGTTCCCGATGCCGGCCTCCGCCATCATGCGGAGGCTGCCCTCGATGGGCGCCGAGCTCAGCATCGTCGTGGTCCCTATCTGCCACGCCGCCGCCGTCCGCGCCGGGTCGAACTCGGTGCGCATCTCGAACATGGTGCCCCTGTCGTTGCCGAACCACCCCGCCAACCCCGGCATCGAGCCGAAGTGGCGGCGGTTCACGTAGAGGCTACCCGTGCTCCCCGGGCCCCCGTTCAAGTACTTGTAGTTGCACCAGAAGGCAAAGTCGACGCCCCACTCGCTGAGGTAGTGCGGCACAACCCCGACGCTGTGGCTGCAGTCGAACCCGATCAATATACCCCGCTCATGGGCTTCCTTCGTGAGCCTCCCCATGTCGAGAAGCTGGCCGCTGCGGTAATAGACGCTGGGCAGCAGCGCCAAAGCCACCTCGTCGCCCATGGCGTCGACCACGTCGTCCTCCTCGATGATCAAGCCGTCCCTGCTCTTCACGAGCACCAGATCCTCGTCCGGGTCCCCGCCCCTGAGCCTAATCTGGGCCCTCAACGCGTAGAGGTCGCTGGGGAAGTTCAGCTCGTCGGCCAGGATCCTCCGTCTCCCACCCTCGGGCCTGTAGAACGTGGCAACGAGGGCGTGGAGGTTCACCGTGGTGCCGCCTGTGACCACCAGCTCGTCGGGGTATGCACCCACCAGGGGCGCCTGAAGCTCGCCGAGCCTCTCGGCGTACCCTATCCACGGCACCTCGGCGCCGCCCCAGCCCTTGATCCCCAGCTTCTTCCACTCATCCATGACCCTCAGCAGGGTGCTCTCGGCGTCGTAGCTCATCAACCCGAGGCTGTTGCCGTCCATGTAGATGCAATCCGGCAACCCGTAGAACCTCTCCTTATACTCCGTCAGCGGGTCAGCCTCGTCCAGCTTCAGGGCGTACTCTTCCCCCAACTCGAAATACATCGAACGCTCCTCTGATACCCTTCAAACCCGTGAGATTTTAAGGCTAGTGAACTCTGTGGAGGCGTCTAGTAGAGGAGGGTGACCTCTATCTCCTCGCCCTCCTCGACCACGCTGACGCCCACAGGCAACACGATGTACCCATCGGCGTGGGTCATGCTGGTGATGTCCCCGCTCTGCTTGAAGACCCTGTACGCCTTCCCTTCCTCCACCCTAACGGTGATGAACTGCTCACGGTCGGACCTCGACGCCATCCTGTGACCCATCGACAATCTAAGAACACGGGCCTCCCTGGGGGGGAGCCGCGCCAAAAGGCGAACCGCGGGTGCCAGGAACACGTAGCTATTGTTGAGGCAGCTGGTCGGGTAGCCGGGCATACCGAAGATAGGTGTGCCTCCAACGGTCCCGAAGAGGGTGGGCTTCCCAGGCTTGACCCTGACGCCGTGGAAGAAGACGTCACCGAGCCTCTCCATCACCTCGCCGAAGAGATCCTTCACCCCCACGCTGCTTCCGCCGCTGAAAACCCCCATGTCGTGGTCTGCCGCGTCCATGATCGCGGCCTCTACGGACTCCACGTCGTCGAGCATGATGCCCCTCTTCACGGGGGCTCCCCCGTTCGACTCGATTACCGCCGCTAGAGTGTAGCTGTTCACGTCGTATATCTGCCCCGGCCGCAGCGGCGTCCCCTGTGGAACTATCTCGGGTCCCGACGAGTAGATAGCAACTCTCGGCTTCTCGTATACCTCCACTTCAGCGTAGCCGAGGGCAGCCAGAGCCCCGACCATGCCGGGGGTCAGGACGGCCCCCCTGCTCAGCACGTGATCGCCCCTCTTCATGTCCTCGCCGGCGGGCGCCATGTTCCTCCCCGCCTTCAACTCCTTGTAGACAACGACCACGTCCCCCTCCAAGGCGGTGTCCTCGACCATGACCACGGCGTCGCTGCCCTTCGGCATGGGACTCCCGGTGGCTATCTCCAGGGCCTCGCCGCCCCCCACCTCTCCCTCGTAAAGCTCACCCGTGTGCTGAACACCTATAATCTTGAGGCGTACAGGTGTGTCCCCTGTAGCTCCAGATGTGTCCAATGCCTTCACGGCGTAGCCGTCCATAGATGCCCTGTCAAAAGGCGGCACGTCGAACCCAGCTACGACGTCGGCGGCTAAAACCCGGCCCGCGACCTCGTCGAGGGGAACCGCCTCCACGCGTTTGATGGGTTTGACGTTGTCCATGATTAGCTTGATGGCGGTTTCTCTGTCGGTTAGTTCTGTAAACGGCTTCATCGTCATACTCGATCCAGCTCCCATAGCATGTGCCCGATGCCGGGCAGAATGATCTTCTCGAGCGCCGTGCGCACGGCGCCTTTTGAGCCGGGAAGACAGAAGATAAGCTTGCCGCCGGCTACCCCCGCCGTGGATCGGCTCCAGACGCCAGGTAGCCCCACCTCCTCGTAGCTGAGCCTCCTCATGTGCTCCCCGAAGCCTGGCAAAGTCTTCTCGAATATCCCACTCACCGTGTCGACGGTCTTGTCCTTCGCCCCTATCCCGGTTCCTCCGCTGGTGACTATCACCCTCACGCCTCCGCTGTCGAGGGGCTTCTTGATCCAGCCCTCGATCTTCGAGGCGTCGTTAGGGACGAGATCATAGAGTTTTACTTTGTGCCCGGCCCCTTCGATGAGACTCTTAGCCAGTCGACCTGTCTCGTCCGTCTCGATGGTTCTGGTGTCGCTGGTCACGAGGAGCGCGAACACAGTCTCGGTTTTCTGGTCTCGTGGATGCTCCTTCGTCATCTCTCCTTCCTCTTCTCCGTCACCTTTACGTCTGTGATCCTCGCGTCGGGATACTGTCCCTCCGCGTCCTTCTCAAGGTACTTAACCATGTCCCAGATGTTGAGCAGCGCCACGGCGACGCCGGTGAGGGCCTCCATCTCCACGCCCGTCCTGTAGATAGCCGTAACCGTGCATCTGGCCTCTATATGAGACTCGCCGATCGTGAACGAAGTATCCACGGAGCCGATGGGCACGTTGTGACACAGCGGTATGAGGTCCGGCGTCTTCTTCACCGCCTGGATGGACGCCACCTCCGCCACCGTCAACGGGTCACCCTTCCTGACCCTGCCCTCCCTCACGGCGTCGACCGTCTCCCTCCGCAGAAGTATCCTGCCGGTGGCCGTCGCCACCCTGTGAACCACGTCCTTCCCGGAGACATCGACCATGCGCACCGGGTCTCTCTCACTCACGTCTATCTCCCTCCACCCAAACCTCTCCGTCGCCGGTGTACTCCTTCTTCCATAGCGGCACCCTCTCCTTCAGCTCGTCGATGACGTACTTGCAGGCCTGGAACGCCTCCTCCCTGTGGCCCGCCGAGACGCCTATGTAGACTATGCTGTCCCCCACCTCTAGGTCGCCGTACCTGTGCACCACCACGACCTCGTTGACTCCGAACCGTTCCAGCGCCTCCTCCCTTATCATGGACAGCTGCTTGACGGCCATCTCCTCGTACACCTCTATGCTCATCCTCTGGACGCTGCGGCCCTCCGAGGTGTCCCGCACCGTGCCTAGGAAGCTGACGACGCAGCCGCTCTTATCGCTCTTCACGGCTTCTAGAACCGCGTCTATGTCCACATCCTCTCTCTGCACCCTTATCATCTCAACCACCGCTCACCGGAGGGAAGAACGCCACGTTGTCCCCCTCTCTTACCACGGTCTCCAGGGGAACGAAGGCGCCGTTTACAGCGACCAGCACCTGGTTCCTCCTCGCCATTTTATCATATAATCCCTTGATGTGCTCCCTGAGCCCCTCTACTGTAATCCCTTCAGGAACCTCCAGCGACTCCTCCATCTTCCCCGTCATGTCCCTGAAGCTGGCGAAGTATTTCACCCTAACCTTCACCCATCAATCCCTCCAGTGCGGCTCCCTGCGAGCTACCGCCTCCCTGAACGCATCGACGAGCCTCTCCCTCGGCTCCCCGGCCCTCAAGAGTTCAGCGAAGGGGACAAGGTTGTCGTCCCTCATGAGGCAGGGCTTGAGGCGTCCGTCGCTGGTCAGCCTCAGCCGGGTGCAGTAGGCGCAGAACCTGCTGTTGTGCATGGGGCGCACCACCTCCACCTTGGCGCCGTCCGGGAGGTGGTAGACCCTGCGCCTGTGAAGCTCTCTCTCCGTCACCCTGACAGCTTCTTTCTCCAGCTTATCCTCGACCGGCTTGAGGTCATAGTGATGTTTTTCATAGTGTTCCGCGCCGTTCTCCAGCTCCTGAAACTCGATGAGTTGGAGCACGGTGCCCGTCTCTCTGCTGAATCTGATCATCGCAGGTACCTCCTCGGAGTTTACCCCCTTCATGACTACCATGTTGAGCTTTACAGGGTGGAGGCCGCAGCGTAGGGCAGCCTCGACCCCCTTCCTGACGAGGCCCTCGTCCGAGCAGCCTGTTATCTCTCTGAATCCACCTGGGTTGAGGGTGTGTAGGCTAATGTTCACCCGTCTAAGCCCAGCCTCCTTGAGGCTACACGCCTTCTCCTCGAGTAGGCTGGCGTTGGTGGTCATGGAGACCTCCTCGACGTATGGGGCTATGCGTCGCACTATCTCGACCACGTCGTCTCTGAGCAAAGGCTCGCCGCCCGTGAGCTTCACCTTTGTGATCCCCAGCTCGGCTGCGACGCTTACGGCGGCCTCTATCTCTTCTACCGTCAGTTCATCCCCGGGTTGGTGCTCACCCTCCTGGTGGCAGAAGAAGCAGTTGAAGTTGCAGCGCTGGGTTAGGCTTATCCTGAGGCTGTTGATGGGCCTGCCGTGGGGGTCTACGAGGTTCTGGTTCAAGCGTTTGTTCGCCTCCATTCCCTTCTGCATGGTTGCTGAAAACTGTTATGCATGGCGGACCATATCGGGTAAACGATATGTATAAATAAACATATCGTATATCCGTTAGGCATGTCCAATATTGGAGGATTCAAAGTCAACAGGAATACGCTCATCGTAGCGCTATTCCTAGTAGCAGTAATCGCCGGGGGCTTCTACTGGTACATGTCCAAACCCCAGGCCAAGGAGAGCCTAATAGTATCCACCACTACGAGTCTTTACGAGACAGGGCTCCTCGACGAGCTGAAGATCATGTTCGAGAGGACCCATCCCGAGTACAACGTGAGCTTCATCTCCCAGGGTACCGGGCTAGCCATAGAGACAGCTAAACGAGGCGACGCCGACATGATCTTGGTCCACAGCCCCAGCCAGGAGCAGGGGTTCTTGGAGTCAGGGTCGGGCGTGAACCGGAAGATATTCGCGTACAACTTCTTCATCATCGTGGGGCCGGAGGCCGATCCCGCTGGGATAAGGGGGATGGACCCAATCGACGCGCTGATTAAGATCAGGGCGGAGGGGCAGGCGGGTAACGCCCTCTGGGTGTCTAGGGGCGACAACTCGGGTACCCACTCGAAGGAGAAGGCTCTATGGACAGCCACAGGCCTTGTCCTCGACGAGATCAAGGTCGAGACTGCCGGGGACTCCGCCGGCACTTGGTACATAGAGGCAGGGGCGGGCATGACCGCCACGCTGCAGCTGGCCAACCAGAAGTTGGCTTACACCATCACGGACGTCGCCACATACCTGAAGAACTACAAGAACGGCAACATAGAGCTGGTGAAGATCGTGGACTCGGGCAAAGACACCCTGAACGTCTACAGTGCCATAGTATGCGACCCAGACACGAGCCCGCGGGGCATGTTCGAGGGATCCATGGAATTCCTCAGGTTCCTGATCTCCGACGAGGTCCAGACGATGCTGGTGACCTATGGGGAGGAAGGGTTCGGATCGACTCTCTTCAAGCCTTGGCTGCCGGAGCTGGAGGACCCCGACTCCGAGATAGTTGGCTGGGTCGAGGAGTACGCGTACATCGACGGCAGTGAATGCCCGGTTGAGTACAGACAGAACGCCGCGGACCTATACCGTTAACAATTTCATTACTCTTTCTATGATGGATGCGATATGAGCTGGAGGCCGATAGTCGAGGGGATAGGAGAAGCCGTCAGGCTAATCTTAACTGGTGACCGGGTCGTCCTTGAGATCACTCTCAGGAGCCTCCAGACCGCTAGCTACGCGACCTTTCTGGCGGCTGCCGTGGGGCTGCCCCTGAGCGTGTTCATAGTGATGCGGGAGTTCCCCGGTAAACGGGCTCTGAGGTTCTTCTTCAACGCGATGGTGGGCGTACCCACGGTGACGCTGGGTCTGTTCCTCTTCACCCTGTTCTCTAGGAGCGGTCCTCTAGGGTCACTTCAACTCCTTTACACGGTGCCCGGGATGGCTGTGGGGCAGGCCGCGCTCATACTACCAATAATGGTGAGCTTCGTGGTGAGCGCCATCGAGAGCAAGGACATGGAGTTACGGGATCTGGTCCGCACCCTCGGAGCCTCGGAGACGGACACGTCTATAGCCATCGTCAGGGAGGCTTTCAGCGGCGTCAGCCTGGCGCTGGTGTCCAGCTTCAACAGGGCCTTCGCGGAGCTTGGGATCGCCACCATGCTGGGGGCCAACATCAGTGGAGTAACAAGGGTGCTTACGACGGCCATCGCTCTCGAGACCAACAAGGGCGAGCTCGGTCTGAGCTTCGCCCTCAGCTTCATACTGCTCATCGTAGTCCTCGGTCTTAACTACGCCATTAGCCTGTTGAGGGGGGGCGCAACATGACCATCCTCTATGATCTAGACGGGGTGTCCAAGCATTACGGGGGTGTCATGGCGCTCGACGATGTCAGCGTGGTTATAGAGGAGGGGGAAACCCTCGGGGTTGTGGGGCAGAGCGGGGCAGGCAAGACCACTCTGCTGCGCATTCTCTCCGGGCTGGAGGAGCCCACCCATGGCTCCATAGCCTTCAAGGGTAGAGGGCTAGAAGCTTCCACCCGTTCATCCTTGAGGAGATGCACCACAATGATCTTCCAGACCCCGCTGTTTCTGAGGGGGGACGTGTATATCAACATCGCGTACGGGCTCAGACTGAGAAAGATTCCAGAGGACAAGGTGAAGGAGCTCGTAGCCGAAGCACTAGACAGGGTCAGGCTCGGCGGCTACGAGGATAGGCCGGCTCGGAGGCTCTCGGGTGGCGAGCAGCAGCGGATCGCTTTGGCCAGAGCCCTCGTCCTCGACCCGGAGGTCCTGTTGGTTGATGAGCCTACTTCGAACCTTGACGCGGCTAACACAAAGGTCATCTCGGCCATCATAGAGGAGGAAAAACAGGGGCGGACGATTGTTGTGTCTACCCATGATTTGGACATGATAAAGAGGCTGACCGGCAGGACTGTGTTCATGGAGGGGGGCCGGGTGACTGAGGAGGGAGCCCCCAGCGAGTTGGTCTCCATCACGAGGCTGTCGGAGAACGTGTTCACGGGCGTTAGCCGCGTCGTTGAAGGCGTTGCTCAGATAGCTGTGGGGAACGTGGTGGTGAGGGCCGCCGTCGACCGGACTGGGAGAGCCACCATCCACGTGAAGCCCGAGGACATAATCGTCTCGCTGAGTAGGATAGAGACGAGTGCTAGGAACCAGTTCGAGGGCACAGTCGTCGGGGTGGAATCGCTTAACAACATAGTGTTACTGAGGGTGGACGTGGGGGAGACTTTCACGGTTCAGGTTACAAACCGATCGTTCAAGGAGATGGGCCTCAACGTGGGCAGAAGAGTGTTCATCTCCTTCAAGGCGTCGTCCGTGATAGTGCTCTGAGGTCTACCTGTCCTCTTTTATCTTCTGCTCGAGGGTCTTGAGCTCGCCGTGCTCGGAGACCCTGATCTTGGTGTCCAAGCGCACGGGTATGCCCACCTGCCTGAAGAACCCCATGAGGTTGGCTCCGTCGATGTAGTCCTTGATCTTGCCCTGCTTTATGGCGTCCACCAGCATGGCCTCGATCCTTGGTATGATCTGTGGGTACTGGTACTTGGCGGCGTTCCAGACCTCCCAAGCCCTGTTCCTGAAGTATTTTCCCAGCATCTCCTCGTTAGTAGGCTCCTTAGCTGGCTCGGGCTCCGAATCAGGCTCTTTTTCTTTGAGCTGGTTTAGGAGCATCTTACGCCGTAGCTCATCGAGTCTCTTCTGTTTGATGCGTTCTAGCTCGTCGTCCATGATGGCTGGCCTGCGTTGAATTAGCGAGGCTGATGAGATTTATCCTTTCCTGATGCCGGCTTGATTCTGCTGATCCGGATGCTGTTGACGATCACCAGAAGCGTCAACCCGACGTCTCCAAGCACCACCGCCATCCACAACGTTATGGATCCCATGGCGCCCATTATCACGATGGCCAGCTTCACCAGAACCGATAACGCTATGTTCTCCTTGACCCGGGCCACGGTGGTCTCGGCTAGGTTGAGTAGGTAAGTTATCCTACTGAGGTCGTCCTCCAGAAGCACGATGTCCGCGGTCTCGAGGGCGATGTCGCTGCCCAGGCCACCCATCGCTATGCCGACGTCGGCGGCCGCCAGCGCGGGGGCGTCGTTCACGCCGTCGCCGATCATCACGACCTTGCCTCTCTTCTTCAGCTCTTCGACTACCTCTACTTTCTCGTCTGGCAGGAGCCCGGCGTGGTAGCCGTTGAACCCCAGCTGCCGTGCTATGGTTCTGGCTGTGTTCTCGTTGTCGCCCGTGAGCATCTCAACCCTCATGCCCTTCGCCTTCAATCTCTGTATGGTGTCCCGGGCTCCCTCGCGTCTCTCATCCATCAGGCTTATGAGGCCGATGACGTCGCTTTCCTTAGCAACCATCACCGTGGTTTTGCCCTGGCTTTCAAGCTCCGTGAGAGCCTCGTCGGGGTACCTCAACCCGTTCTCGGAGAACAGCCTCTGGCTGCCGATCTGGTAGAGCGAGCCCTCGATCACTGCCTCGACGCCTTTCCCGGTCTGGGACTTGAACTCGGATGCCTCAAGCAGGGTGGCTCCCTCGGTCAGGGCCGCCTCGGTTATCGCCGACGCTATGGGGTGCTTGGAGTTTGCCTCCAGCGTCGCCGCTACGCTCAGCAGTGTCTCCCTCGAAACGTTGTAGGGCACTACGTCCGTCACCACGAGCCTGCCCCGTGTGAGGGTGCCTGTCTTGTCGAAGGTGAATACGCTGGCCTTGTTCACCTCCTCGATGTATGTGCTGCCTTTCACGAGGACGCCGTGGCGGCTCGCGCTGGTGATGGCGGAGACCATCGCTACGGGTGTCGCTATGGTTAAGGCACAGGGACAACCGATGACCAGTAGCACTAGGCTGTTGTAGATCGAAGGGATCAGGGGCCGGTCGAAGAATAGGGGCGGAACCACGGCGACCATTATCGCCAACACGATGATGAGGGGCGTGTAGTACTTGGCGAACCTGTTCACGATGGTCTCCGTCGGGCTCCTCCGTTCCTCGGCCTCCTGAACCATTCGGAGGATGCTCGCCAGCATGGTCTCCGACGAGGCACGGGTCGTCCGTACCGCGAGGACACCGTCAAGGTTGATCGTGCCTGCGTAGACGTCGTCGTTCACTCTCTTTTCTACTGGGACTGACTCGCCT